>JBKJSI010000518.1:0-9324 GCA_046595915.1 Pirellulaceae bacterium | reverse complement strand
TATGCCGCCTCAAATAGCCTGACCAAAGACGCAATGCGGGGTGCGGAACTCGTTAGCTTCGGGAATGCGGTGCTTCGGCAGCAATTGGGGGACACTTCTGTTGTGCCCAAGGCGGAGTTTGGGGGGCTGCGCGAGGAACTCGAAAAACCCTTCAAGAATCGCGTGTTTTTTTGGCAGCGAAAGACAGGACCGAAGGGCGATCTAGTGGATGATGAAATGGGACGGGTGTTACAAGTCCCCGGCTGGAGCAACATTTTTACGCAGCCCATCATTAACCGCATCGAAATGCTCTCCACCGGAGTTCGGACCGATATCGGCGTGAAAGTATTCGGTCCAGACCTGGAAACGATCGATCGCGTTTGTAAGCAGGTGGAGGCAGTTCTAAAACCGATCCCCGGCGCCAGAGACGCCATTGCCGCCCCGATCATGGGCAAAGGCTACATTGACATCACGATCCGTCGCGAAGAAGCCGCCCGCTATGGAATCTCGATCGAAGATGTTCAAAACGAAATCGAGACGGCACTCGCTGGCAAGACGGTGACCTTTACCGTAGAAAAACGCGAACGCTTCCCCGTTCGCATTCGATATGCACGTGTTAGCCGCGAAGATGAAGAAAGTATCCGTCGCCTGCTCATCAGTCCCAATGGCATGGGGCTTGTGGCTCCATCGATGCCGCAAGGTGGTGGAAGTCAAATGGGCGCCACGAGTGGCGTCCAAAACGCCAATCCATCGCAAGCAGACAGCAAGGAGTCGGCGCATGGCGGTGTGCAATCACACATTGGCAGAGGAAATCCGCTCATTCCTTTGAGCGCTGTTGCCGATGTCCGCATCGTCGAGGGACCCGCGATGATCAAAAGCGAAAATGGCCGCCTACTGAACTACGTCACTTTGAATGTTCGAGGCCGCGATATTGTCGGCTTCGTCGATGAAGCAAAGCGCGCCATGGCCCAAAAGGTCAAACTACCTGAGGGTGTTCATCTGGAGTGGAGCGGCGAGTTCGAGCATCAGGTGAGAGCCGCACAAACATTGCGGTTTGTGTTCCCCGCCGTCATCGTTCTCATCTTCGTCATACTTTACATGACGTATAACGACCTGGCCGATGCGGTGCTGATGATGCTTGCGGTGCCCGAGGCGCTCGCCGGCGGCGCCTTCTTTATGTATCTCTTCCCCAAAATCATGAATGGCTGGGATGCGCCGCCCATGGATTTTAGCGTCGCCGTCTGGGTTGGCTTCATTGCTTGCTTTGGAATGGCGACCGAAACCGGCATTATTATGCTCGTCTACCTTCGCGAGGCGATCGATAAACGTGGTGGACTGGAAAACCTCGAGTCGCTTGAAGAACTCCGACAAGCGGTGATTGAAGGAGCGGTGCATCGTTTGCGGCCTAAGCTGCTTACCGAAGGAGTTGCAATTGTCGCGATTTTTCCAATGGTGTTTGCGAGTGGAGTCGGCGGGGAAATTCTTGCCCCAATGGCTTTGCCGGTGCTGGGGGGATTACTCGTGTCAGATGAAGTTGTCGATCTTTTTCTGCCCGTTCGATTTTATTGGGTGCGCCGAGCACGGTGGCTCAAGCTACGAGAGAAGGGACTTCTGACGATGCAGCAAAACGCTTCGTAAACCGAGGTTGCAAATCAAATTACGTCTTGTCTTTTATCCAAAGTTTTAAGCCTAAAAGGAAAATCTATGAAATGGACTCCCGCGAATTGGATTTTTTCAGTAATTGCAGCCGCTTTTTCAGTGACTGGTTGTACCTATAGCTCGACGCCCGTTGCGCCGACACCTCCTCCAAATGCCCAGGCCAAAAGCGATGCAAGCGAAGCGGATATGGCAAAAATTAAAAATGCCTTGGCGAAACTGTCGCCTGAAGATGCGGTTTCCGCCGAAAAGCAGCATATCTGCCCCGTTACCAAGGAAATGCTGGGGACGATGGGAACACCGCTGAAGGTGGATGTGAAAGGCAAATCGATTTGGATTTGCTGTGAAGGTTGTCGCGAAGAGCTGCTCGCTAATGCGGACAAATATATTGCCGAGAAAAAGTAGAAGATCCCGACAGTTGATACGATCCCTGCCAACGTATTGGTTGGCGGCGCAGAAATCATCGCAATAGGCGAGGCGCCGCTGGAGTCGTGTTTCCAACTATCACGATCCCCGCCGTTTGGTCTTTGACGCTAAAAATTAATGTACTGCGCCGATTTCATCGTAAGCCGAAGATACATTTGCCTTGAAGCCCATCGCCAACAACACGATCAGCAGTATGCCGAAAGTGTCGGTTGCAACTTCGAGTTGGAAGCCGAAAGTGATCTTGGAGTTGGCTCATACGTGCCTCGAGATCTGCCTCAAGGTATTTAGTCAACTTCCATCTTCAACTCCCTGACCTCATCCGCATCCACGCGACAATGGTAATGCCTGCGAGTAATAGCCCCGCTCCTATGCAGGACCAAAAACCCAATCCCAAACGCGACGCAAATGCGAATGGGATAAAGAACAGCAAGCCAAGAGGTACAAGCACCAGTGTTTCGCGAGCCATTCGAGAAACAGCAGACAGGTCATGGTACTGAAACCAACTCACCAGGAAAGCGAGGATGCTCATGATGGGAAGGGATAAGAGCAAGGCTCCGTAGCGCGGAAAGCGCTTGGACAACTCGGCTACGACCACAATGATCATAGCCACCAAGCCCACGCGTACTATGTTCCAAACAATTCCCATCAGAAAATCCTTCGCAACAGTGACACACAAGGGCTATTGTTTGTGCCCTGCATCGTGAGGCTCTTCCTTGAAATCGCCAGTGTATGGCGTTCCTTCAATCGTTCCGCTGATGGTGCCAGCAAACTCTTTTACAATACCAATAGTGTCATGCGTGCCTACGAATCGCGATGACAAGCCCTCCGTCTCGCCATCGAGCGGCTTTGCCGTCAATTCCATCTCAGTCATCGGTTCATTGATCACCAAGTTCACTTTGTCCGCCTTGATGGGTGCCGGTGATTTCTCATCACTGCCGATCAGATAAACCGTCACTTCTTTCTTATCGTGATCGACCGTGAACTCAACATGATAAGCGCCTCCGCCCCAGTCGGTCAGCGTGCCGCCATGCGGTCCGGCGCCATGTACATGTTCCTGTTTTGGGGCATCGGAACCCGCATTT
The DNA here is from genome assembly GCA_046595915.1 of Pirellulaceae bacterium. GTDB lineage: Bacteria > Planctomycetota > Planctomycetia > Pirellulales > Pirellulaceae > JBKJSI01. Next base: position 6,181 of record JBKJSI010000518.1, on the reverse strand, counting down.
GGCGGTGAGGCTGCGGGCGGCGCAGCCGCCGGACCGCACCCGATAATGAAGGGCAGCATCGTTGAACATGCCAACAGTAAACAAATCCTTTTCATCGATCCAACTCCGTCAAAGGAACAAAGAGTGAAACTAGAAAGCTAAACATGCGATATGGTCACGTGGGAATTCGGGCGATCGTGTAAGAAGTCTTCGTCTGAAGGCTCGGCTTTCGCTAGACGCTCCGCATCCTTGCCGCTGAATGCCAGAAACAGACCTGGATGAATCAGGAATTCGCAGAATGTCGAAGTCACAAGCCCGCCCAGTATCACCGTCGCTACGGGATATAAAATCTCCCGCCCCGGCTCTTGTCCGCCCCAGACGAGCGGCAATAAGCCGATGCCAGCGGTAAGCGCCGTCATGAGCACTGGCGCAAGACGTTCTAGGCTCCCGCGCAGCACCATCTTTTCGCTGAATTCTTCATGCTCTTCCTTCATCAAGTGAAAGTAGTGCGTGACGAGCAGAATTCCGTTGCGGACAGCGATTCCCCCGAGCGAAATAAATCCCACGAGGCTTGCTACCGTCAAGGATTGGCCGGTAAGGACCAGTCCGAGCACGCCACCGATAAACGCCGTTGGTAATGCATTGAGGATTTGCAGAACGATCGGGATAGAGGGGTAGAGCAGCAAAAGCACCACAAACATTCCCACCACTGAAACGGCGGCAAGCACAACGATCAAAGTCGTTGCTCGTTGCTGACTTTCAAACTGCCCGGCATATTCCACGAAATAGCCTTGCGGCATTTCAACGCGATCTTTGACTCGCTGCTGAATCTCCGCGACAGCGCTCGCCAAATCACGATTTTCGGTATTACAACGAATCACAATCCGTCTGCGCGCGTTCTCTCGGTTTACTGCATTCGGGCCAACTCCATCACTAATCTCGGCTAGCGATGCGAGTTCAACCTGACCTTTGCCATTAGGCAAATCGACCCGCAATCGCCCAAGATTGGCATAGTCGGTTCGATAGGCCTGCTCCAAGCGGATGAGCAAATCAAATCGTCGCTGCCCTTCAAGCACTTGCGACGTAACTTCCCCTTGCAAGGCAGTTTGCAAAATGCGACCGACATATTCGCGGGTCAATCCATAGCGAGCCAAATCATCAGGCCGAAGGCGTATATGCAATTCGGCCGTTTGCTGCACCGGTTCAATCACCGGGGGCGTCAAGCCAGGAACATCCTTGATCGCTGCTTTGACTTTTTCAGCAGTCGACAAAAGCGTATCGAGTTCGTCGCCAACCACCTTGATCGCGATTTGAGCGTAGACACCGGAAACCATATGGCTGATCAAGTGAGCCAATGGCTGCTCCACTTCAATATCGACGCCTGGTACTTCATCCCTTAGCTCATGCAGTATCTGCTTGAGCAGTTCATCACGGCTGTGATGCATTTTAGGATTCATGCTGAGGATGTACTCAGCAACATTCACCGGCGCAGCGTGTTCATCCATTTCCGCCCGACCCGTGCGACGAACGAAATGCAGGATTTCGCCATTGGGGTTTGTGGTGGATTTCTGCCGCAGGCGAAATTTCTCATCAATAAACCGCGAAGTCTGATTAGAGGCGTCAAGCGACGATCCTGGCGGAAGTGTGACATTGACTTGAACACTTCCCTCATCGAATTGCGGCAAGAAATTTCGCCCGAGACTCGCGAGTTCCCAAGCGGCAAAGGCGACCATTAGCCAAGTAATTAGTAGCAACCAGCCCGGGGCCGCCATGCTCAAGCGAATTAGCGGCGTGGCGCCAACTTTAAGCCAACGAACCAGCAGTCCATCGCCATCATGATGGGTGGCCCTCGATTGGGGCAACAGGTAATAGCTCAGCACCGGCGTCACGGTTAATGAAACCAACAACGATGCTAGGATGGAAACGATGTAGGCGATACCGAGAGGGGCAAAGAGACGCCCCTCTACTCCCGTCAATGCAAATAGCGGCAAGAACACCAGGATCACGACCGCCGTTCCGAAAACAATTGCGCTGCGGATTTCTTTGCTTGCGTCATAAACCACTAACAGCGATGACTTTGGATTCCCGGCGGCATTATTCTCTTTGAGCCTGCGGAAAATATTCTCCACGTCGACGATTGCATCATCGACTAGCTCGCCCATGGCTACTGCGATGCCGCCTAACGTCATGACATTAATCGAAAGCTGAGTTCCGGTCATTTGGCTAAGCACTCGAAACACAAGTGTCGTAATGACTAGCGAAAGGGGAATTGCTGTGAGCGTAATAAATGTCGTCCGGAAATTCAGCAAGAACAAGAACAGAATGATGAGCACGAGAACGGCGCCAATCACGAGCGCTTCCCCCACATTGAAAATGCCGCGATCGATGAAATTCTTGAGCCTAAAAAGATCGGAGTTCATTACTACATCGGCGGGTAATGATGTTTCGACGTCGGCCAGCGCCTTGGCAATCGACTCGGTCAGCGCTCGAGTATCGACATGTGGCTGCTTCACGATCGTGAAGACGGCGCCAGGACTGCCATTGATACTGCCATCGCCGCGTTTGAACTGAGCGCCTTCAGTAACGCGGGCCACATCTTCCAAAAGCACGGGCCGCAAATCACTGTCCTTGACGGGTACCTTTCGCAAATCTTGAATCACTCGGTGGGCATCAGGTCCAAGCCGGCCCAAGATGCGAATGGGCCGTTCGGTTTCACCAGTGACCGCAAACCCGCCGCTTGTATTGAGATTGCTTTGGGATAGGGCTTGTTCAACTTGCTGGAGCGTAACGTCGTATTCGAGTAACGCCGCTGGATTGACGAGGATTTGATACTGCTTGCGATCGCCGCCCTGAATAAATACTTCGGCGACGCCTGGAATCTTGAGAAGTCTTGGCCGCACCACCCAATCAGCCGTGGTTCGAAGCTCCATGATTTGCTCTTCCGCCGACGGAAACACGAGCTCAAACGACTTGCCGCCAATACTTGCAATCGCTTTTTTCTCAACGCTCGGCGAAACTTCGTCCGCTTCGTCGGATTCCCAATGAATATTTTCAACGGCAAGCGGTTCCCACGTTGCAACGTCATGTCGATCGTTCAGTTTCCAAGCGAACACTTGCGGCGATTCTTCTCCGCCATCCATCAACTCGGCCATGTTCCCAGTCTTGCCGATCGGAACCAACACACCTCCCTTGGGACCGCGCTGGCGATACATGCCGGCGATGACAATTTGACCCATGATCGACGCCGGCGGCGTCATTTGCGGACGTATACCTTCCGGCAGAACACCGGCAAGCGTACTGAGCCGCTCTTGAATGGTTTGCCTCGCTGCACGAATTTCAGTTTCCCAAGTGAATTCGATGTAGATCACGTTGAGACCGGCTGTTGTCTGGCTTCGCACGGCTTGCACGCCCGCCGCACCAAGTAACGCGATTTCAATCGGTTGCGTGACTAGCGTTTCGACTTCTTCGGTAGCCAAACCCGGACACTCAGTGATGATCACCACGCGAGGCCGATCAAGATCAGGAAACACATCAATGGGTAACGTCGTAGCCAAATAGCCGCCATAAACCAACAGCGTGAGGCTGATGATCACAACGAGCATGCGATATCGTAGCGAAAACCGAATAACGGCGTTGAGCATCGTTGATTCCTAATGAGCAGCGTGCGTCGTGCCGTCGGCATGGACATGGATATTGGTAGGCTGCCCACTCGCGAGCTGCGCCTTCAGCACGCGATTGAGCGATGCGGCGGAATTTTGGGCAATGAACGAGCCCTTACGCAGCTTTCCGTCGTTAGCGATCACGACGGAGGTTCGATCCTCATGCAGCACATAGACCGAAATCCGGTCAAACAGATCGCCGTTTTGACGAAACACAAATGCTTCCGGGCCTTCACGAACCAATGCCGCTTGCGGCAATACAAAAACGTCTTCGAGTTTTTCGACGGCGACGAAGAGTCGCACACGGTCGCCAGGTCGGAATCTCCAAATCAGCCTTTGAACGCCATCCTGTTCATAAGACTGCCATTGATTTTCAAGCTGAAGATAGAAGGCAAACGTTCGCGTCGTCGTATCAATTGAATTGGCAACGTGATGAATCTGTAATTGCTTCGGCAGCGGCGGCCAGTCCGGGCCTTCACTCACCTCGAAACCGACTTCGATCGGCAGCTTTTCTTTCGCTGTTCGTTGAATGAGCGGCATATCTTTTTTGAAGCCGCGGCCCTCGATCAGAAGCGCTCGATGATCGGCTAAATTGCAAAGCACCTCCCCAGCGTCGACCTGTTGCCCCAACTCAACTTTGAGCATCTGCAATTCAAAGCTGAATGGCAGCCGTGGGGTTTCATCGACTGACGCCGTTGCCAGCGCGACTTCGGCACTTTTGATGGCCTGTTCGCCAGGGGCGCGAACGATAATTTCCGTGATGAACTCGCCTTGGGCAGCTGCATCAATGCGGTCCTTAGGCAAGCCCCGCGCAAGCAAGTCTTGCCGGTAAGCTTGGACATTCACATCCATTCGCTGGATTTGGTTATCGATCTCAATCAGCCTTGAACCCGCGAGGCCGCCCGCTTGGGCCAAACCTTCCAGCCGCTTCTTCTGCTGTTGGGCGATTTCAATTTCCTTGGTGGCTTTGAAAAGTTCGAGCTGCGATGTATGCAGCGATTCACTGACTAATCGCAATGAGAAAAGCGGTGCGTTGGGGAGAACCGTGCTGCCCGGATAGGCATGAATCTTGGTGACAATTCCCGTCACTGGCGCCACTACCCCGCGATCGCTCACACCTGGGCGATCGGTGATCGCACCGGGGACATCGATCTTTCGGAAATAAGTCGTCGGTTGCAGGGCTGCGGCAATCAGGCTCAGGTTTTTTCTCGCCTCCTTGCCGACGCGGACCGGCGTTGTCGCGTCCGGTTCAGCCGCTGCTTTCGATGTCGTTGCTGCGCTCGGAGCAACATTGCGCTGAGCGAGCCACTGGCGGTAGACGACTGTGCCCAAGCCAGTCGAAAGGCTAATGGCCCCGAGTGCGAGCACAGAATTAATCAAAAGGCTGCGACGAGTCATGACATGACTCTCCAATGAAACCAGGTGTGCGGGCTGAGATCAGCAAGAAAGCCGCAATCGCAAATTCATTTGCGCGGCAAAGTGAACGGCGCAAGCAGCGCACGTCGAAGAGAACATCGCTAAATGCGGAGATTCCGCAGTGTTAAGTAGATTTCCGAACCATCTTTGATCGCATCCGGCGTCTGCCAAGGCGGCTCGATCCGGGGAGGCGGCCAAGCCGCAATCCTGCTCTCGATAATTGTAACCAGGGAGGCAAATGGCGATTGCGGAGTGTTTTGCTCGACTTTACTCTTCAATTCAAGTGCGAACGGCTGCACGCAAATAAAAATTGCATCGTCATGATGCTTCCGTTCGCCATAGATACCAGCTGGCTTCGATTCATTTTCACTTTGCGGCCGCTCATCCAAGCCAAGATGATGATGTCCACTATTTCCTGCACCATGGTCGTGATGACCATGCGGGTGCGAATGGATGTGTGGAGTAGCGTCGTGTTCTTGCTGCTCCGAGTCTGACATTCCCGCGTGCGCGTGGGGGATCGTCGCCATTGGGCTGACGAAAAGACCGCCAATCAGGAATAGGAAAATGCAGCGTCGTAACATTCGGCTCGGGTTTCCTCGCTCCCTCCAGCTTAAACGTCGCCTTCTAAAGCTGCAACAGCTTGATTGCCGCTACAAACGTCATCTTATCTAGCGTTCGAAGTCTTTTGGTCAGGCATGCGAGGAGGTTGTTCGTTTTTGGCGGCAATGCACCCTGTCCACTAGGGACTAAGCGACTTGCCTATTTCGGCATCATAGCCCAACCATGAATTATCCCGCCAATGACCAGCCCACCAATGGAGCCAATGATAAGGATTGGCGCAAATGCCTTAGCTGGACAGCGCCAAGTCTAATCGGTCCGAGGCGGTTTTGGCGGAACGGATTTGATTTTGTCGGGGTCGATGGCGAGTTTGGCTAGTCGCTCTCGGCGGGTTTGCCTTCGCCGCCTGAGCGTTGCGAAGGCAATAGTAACGTTGACGATCAGCTTCCTCCTGGTAAAGCAGCTTGCGAATGCGCGGAGGGAATTCGAGTGAGCCCAGGACAACGTTCGCGGCGCGGCGGACTTGTTCGGTCGTCAGGAGCTCGCCGCTGAGAACGTCTTCACTCGGG
>JBKJSI010000198.1:0-7978 GCA_046595915.1 Pirellulaceae bacterium | reverse complement strand
ATCGTCTTAGTCTATGCCGCGGAATTGACCCACATCTTAGCCGAGAGCTTTGAGTTCTCGCACTTCTATACCGGACTCGGCGTGCTGATCTGTCCATTTTTCGCGGCCCTCGCCGCCTATTGCTGGCTAATCGCGGGCAATCATCACGGAAGTCACGAACACACCTCTTCGACGAAGCGCCCCTCCACCATGGTGATCGCGACGCTGATCGCGGCGATTGGCGTCGTCGCAGTATTTATCGCCGCCGGACTGCTCGTTCCCTCCCTGCGCAAGGGTAGTAAGGCCGAGAGCGATGCTTCCCAATCGCATTAGCGCCCGTCAAGTAAACCCATTGAAAGGTTCGAGCTATCTTACGCACGGCCCGTACACATGACCCGTACAGCGTGAACCCGGCTGCATGGTCCGTTCACACAATCGCGTCGCACGCCGCGCCGATCCGTCATCAAGTTCGCGCGTCCAGTTGCATTTCAGTTCTTAAGGGCTGGAAGAGTCTTTCACGCGAAGGACGCGAACCCGGCAATCCTCGGCCGCTTTGGCCGTAATGGCGAATTGAACGGCCCCGGCATCCGAAATCTCACCGCTTGCCCAAGTTGTTAGGCCCAAACGTGACTCCGAAAACCAGGGCGGCTCGGCGGTTTTTGACGGTTGTCGCGCCTCGACCCGGAGCGCGTCGAATTGCTCGGGTACGACTACGCACAGGTAAGTCCCTGGTTTCGCCAGGTTCAGGTCCAATTGCAGCTGGTTTACGCCGGCGGTCTTTTTCAGCTTAACCATCTGATCGACGATCGTTTCGACGATCTCGGAATCATGTTCCAGTAACCAGCTTTCGATGCGTTTTTCGATTAATTCTTCGGTTTCCATGTCCCCTGGCTCGGCGGCAAAAACTTCCAGCGTGACCGGGAAGTCGCCGACCGTCCCCGAGACCTCCAAAGTCACTTGCTCGCCCGCAACGGCTAAAAAGTTCGACGTGACGCGCCAATCCGGCGATCCCTGACTACCGGTTGCGGCATTGTCCGTGGTAATGGAAGTTTGCACGCTCATCGCGATAGCGCCGCTGCTGTTTTCCGTCGTCGCGAAGGCCAGGTATCGCGTACTGCGGGGCGCATCGAAGGTCCATCTTCCCAACAGCGTGCTGGCTTCCTTTTGCGGGTCGAGGGCGGTCGTGACTAACGGGATGGGCTCCAACATGGCGGCGGCAACTAATTCGTTCGCTTCGAATAATTCAGCACATTGAGTCTTGGCTTCCGACATGAACTCGGCCCGCAAGATGCGCACGGCGGGAACGTATTCTGCGCGCAAGGACTTCTGCCAGGACGCGACTCGCTGGGCCTGCAGATCCTGGGCTCGATCTTTAAGCAACTCCCGCACCAGGTCGGCCCGTTGTGAGAAAAAAATCATGGCACTGGCCTCGACGCGAACGCCGTTCATATCTCCGATCACATTGCCTGCGTTATGCACGGCGATGACTTCGCCTCGGTCATTGAGGATGGGACTCCCGCTTGCGCCTCCCGTCGAGGGAATGGCATGCTGCACGAGATAGCGAGGGTTCTGCTCATCGCCTGGGCGTCCAAAGTAATCGGTAACGGCCGCGATGTAGGCCAAATGTCGAAAAGGAACTGGCTGCTTCACATTGACTCCGCCGAGCGCCAGACCCTCCATCGGAAAACCAATTGCCCCCAGCGGTTGCCCTGCCACGAGCTTTTCCAGAGCCGAATCATCGGCGATGCGCAGGGCTGGCGGAAAGGGAGGCCCTGGGTCGCTCGCCTGCAATAGGGCGACATCGTAGGCTGGTCCTGCAGACCTAATCAGTTCAGGAGGAGCCTGCTCCGATCTAGCCGGAGCATAGTCGTCCCACGCTTCTGAGAATGCATCGTATCCCGGATGAATCGTCGCCGAAACAATTTCAAAATCAGCCGAGTTGGCCCCGGTCGTACGCACGACGAGCTTCGTGGTGGAGTTCAACTGGGCGAGTAATTTTCCCACATGGGAGTTGGTCGCAAATTGTCGGCGATCGGCGTCAACAACCCACGCCGTCGCGGCGGCGCGATCGTTTCCATCGGCATCGCGAATCATCACTAACCCAATGGAGGGCGCCGCGCGATCAAAAATGTTCGCCCAAACGATCGGCGTAGGCTTTGCCGCCGCCTCCTGGGCGAGCTTTACGGCAAGCTGCTTGCTTTGCGCAGTTCCTTGGTCGATTTGCCGCCCCAGGCCCCAAATCGAGTTAAAGGCGGCGATCCCACAGACCGCCAAGATCAGGGCGGTCGCAATCCCGATCCAAAGCCCACGCTTACTGAGCGAGTCGGCGCGGCGGGCGAGCAGCAGCGGACTCTCGCCAAGCGAACGCTGATCTGTTTGCGGCAACTCATTCCTGGAAAGGATACGTGTGAATAAGGTTGGTCCTTCCGCGCCCAAACGCAGCCGCCCCTCGCCATCCAGGGTTGCGCCGGCAAAGACTTCCTTGTCGTTCCAGAAGACCCGGTGGAGCGAATCCGTCTCGAGCGCATAGCGGCCAGACTGGAAGACGATTCGGCAATGTTCTCTGCCAAAAGTCGTGACGTTGCTCAACAAGGCAACCTGACATTGCTGGGGATCGCGCCCGATCCGCACAACCTGCACCTCGTCTCCAAACGACCAGGACTCCCCCGCTTCGGTTGTCGTGCCGGGCGGAGCGCGGTATTCAAAAGAGATTGACATAAACGGAGATGCCTCGAGCGAAATGGTTGCCCCGGGATGGGCACACTGGATGCAGTTAAGGCGGTAATATATCGGAGCCCTAACGGCAATGCGATCGCGAGGATGGCGGGTTTCCTGGCGGTGCTCGGGCCATTACCAATTAAGTCACTACGCTGTCCGAAGATGGCGGCTTGAAACCAAAAGGGACGGAGCAAGGATCCATGTTCATCGTGCAGAGCCGAGATTGCGAAAGCCGGGGAAAGGGTCGCCTTCGAACGAACCTTCGTTGGGCGGCCACCTGGAGCGTTGCCATTCTCTCCTACGGTTCGATGCTCCATGCTCAAACCGCTGATATCGCGCAGCGTTCTTCGCCCACTCGGCGACCTTTTGGGCGGGATGTGATCGTGGAACCCGATGGCCAGTGGACTCGCACCCGATTTCTACCCCGGGGCGTCCTCAAGCCACCCACGGACTTCCGTCACATCAACCCCGGCGATCCGACCACGGCCGAACGTCACTACGACGATGCGGCAATCGCACTTGGGCTGTCCAACAAGGAAGCATTCGGTCGCCTCGACCAACTTCTAGCTTTGGCCGGTTACGCCGGACTCACCGCAGAAAATCTCGCCGACCTCGATTCCGCTCGATTAATGGACCCCGCCGGTTTGCAGTCAGCGCTGGGCACAGCGAAGGGCCGATTGGCGGACCTTCAGGCGGGCGAAATTCTGGCGACTCGGTTCTTCTCTCCTAAGACGACGGATGTCTCGGGCAAACAGCAGCCGAGAGAATACAGCTGGCGAAAACTGATTCGTCTGCGAGTGCGCCCATCCTCCACGGCCGCCCAACGAGGTTTTTTGAATCTGTGGGTCCTGACGAACTCCTATGAGGCCGATTTGGGGAAGAATCCCTTCCTGGCCGCCGATCGCAATTTCCAGGCAATCCTGCAACCGGACGTCAAGCAGGTTAAGCCGCTTCCGATGTTCTTCTTCGCCTTCGGGGCGCTTCCCGACGCTACACGGTCCGTGTCGTCCCAGGGCTCCTGGGACGCGGGCAACGAAACACTGGGCGAACATGACGTGCACACCGCCTACCATGCACCGACGGCCTGTATGGACTGTCATGGGCGGGATACCAAGTTTCCTCGACTGCAGTATCTCGACACGGATCATTGGCTGGATCGCGTGCAAGCGAAAGATGATTTTCCGCTCGTAGGTCGAAGTAACTGGTCCGCGCTGTTCGATGCGGGAAAGGATCCGCAAGACCAGCAATTTTCCGCCGCGTTCGAAGTCGTACGGCAATTGAATCGAGAAATACTGACTCAAAACCAATCGGTCGACGCCTTGGCGACGCGCGAGTCGGCCGATCCGAAACTTTCCCATTCCCTGCGCCGCGCTGCGGATGCCGCACTCCAGGTCGGTTTTCAGACGCGCGCGGCGGATAACTGGCTGCGATTGCACGCCTCTTCGTCCGCCCATATTCCCCCCGCCCAGCGAGGAATCTTGGGCGAAGATGGAACGACAAAGTGGGACGCTGCAAATCGCGACGAAGCGCGCCTGGTGGGCCTCCTCAACCGATTTTGTTTTCGCTGCCACAGTTCGGTGGAGTTCCATGTCTTCGACAAGCAAGCGATCCGAGAGGTGCAGGCGATGTTCGCCTATCACTTAGATGAAAAGCTGCCCCACGATCAATTGCGGATGCCGCAGGATCGCGGTCCCAACGATCCAGTATTCACGCCCAAAACACGAGCCGAAATCATTTCGTTAGCGGAGCGCATCTTCGATCGCCCACTCGCCGCCGCCGTGTTGAACAATACAAGCCCTGACTCACCGGACGTGAAGGAGTGAATCACGATGGATCGGCTGCTTCCCCGCTTTTATGTCGCCAGCCAAGGAACCTTGACGCCTCCCGTGGAGGCGCAAAGTGATTCCTCGGAGCGGGCGGCGCCTTCCACATACTGGACGGCTTCGTTGGGGGCCGACCCTGCGAAAATAACGGCGACTGCCGACGGCGTCTCGGTCGACCATCAGCGCTTACGGGCCGGGGAAAGCGCTCCCCTTACCCACCGGTCTTTAATTGTGGATCCCGATCGGCAAGCTTTTGTCTATCTCGATCGCGACGATCCAGCGCTCCGCTTGGTGGAGGACCTGCGCCGTTTCACTATCGCTCTATTGATTCGCGGCGCCGAAGAAACGCGAACCCAAGGACTTCCACTCCAGGAGTCGGATTCCTTTCCGGCTCTTCCCGGGCAAATCGGGCTCGCCGCCGGGACCAACCTCCTGGGCCGGGATCCCAGCGCTGAGATTGTCCTTTCGTCGCCGATGGTCTCGCGGCGCCATGCGGCCGTCCAATGGGACGGAAGGAAAGCCGTGTTGACCGATTTGCAATCGTATCATGGCACTTTTCGGGATGGCGAACGGCTTTCGCGATCCGTGGAGTTAGCCGTCGGCGATCGAATCGATATTGGTCCCTTTCGCCTGATTTTCGGCGGCGACCATTTTGTGCCCGCGGTGGATGGCGCGGCGGAGGTCACGATCGATGGCGACTCCTTCGTTGCCCCCACCGCAAACGGCGACAAAACCATTTTACGAGATGTCCATCTGGCGATCCGGCCGCGCGAATTCGTAGCGATCATCGGTTCGTCTGGCTGCGGTAAATCGATCCTCACGAAAATCGCGGCGGGAAGGCTGCTTCCCACCGGCGGCGGCGTCTATCTCGACCGGGAATCGCTGCACGCGAATTTTGAAGCCTTTCAGCGCCGCATCGCCTACGTTCCACAGCGGGATGTGCTCCACGAATCGTTGACGCTCGACCAAACGCTGGACTATGCAGTTCGGTTACGGATGCCGGAAGATCTGACTGACACAGAACGAAAATCAGAAATCGACCGCGTCCTCCAGCAGGTGGGATTACGGGAGCATCGCGCGACCCTGGTCGGCCGACTCAGCGGCGGCCAAGCTCGCCGGGCGAGCCTCGCCATTGAACTCCTCTCGCGACCCCAATTCCTGCTCCTGGATGAGGCGACGACAGGGCTCGATGAGGAAATCGACGGCGAAATGATGGGGCTGTTTCGTGGACTCGCCGATTCCGGCGTTACCGTGGTCTGCGTAACCCATCACCTGGGCAACATCGCCAAGCAGTGTGACCGTGTGGCCATCTTGACTCCGGCGTCAGCGCCCGGCGGCGGCGGCCAGCTAGCGTTTTTTGGGGTCCCGGTAGAAGCACTGGACTATTTTAGCGTTGGCTCGCTCGCGGAAATTTATCCGAAGCTGCGAGATCCAAGCGCCCCGTCGTGGTCGGCAACGTTCACGGCAAGCGATACCTACGATCGCCAAGTCCGGCAGCGAACGCCCCTCATGTTGTCGAACCGTGCTCGGAGCGGCGCCGCTTTGCATTCGAGTCATCGGCGTGGTCTGGCAGTAATCCTGCAACAGACATGGCTTTTGCTTTGCCGCTCCCTCTTGGTCAAACGGGGGCAGTGGAATTGGGCGGCGTTGATGGCCGCTCAGGCCGTGGGGCTCGCCATCATGCTCTCTTGGCTGTTCGGTAATTTAACGCAGGTCCAACTGACGGCGGATGAGGAAGCCACGCTACAAAAAGTCTGCCGCCGCACGCTAGGTGAACTGGTGACTGCGGGAGAAGCGGCGCGGATCCAGGCGATGATCCCTGCGAAAACGATCGCCGACAAACGCGACAAGGCGGAAGGTCGTTTGCGCGGCCAGTGGGTAGCGCAGAAGAAGGGCTCGCTCCTCTTGCGGCTAACGGTATCGATCGTGATGTGCGCGCTATGGTTGGGTTGCAACAACGCCTCGAGTGAAATCGTGCGAGAACGGTCCTTGTTCGAGGCCGAGCGCGAAGTGGGGGTCAAACCCCTTGCTTATTTGGGTTCGAAAATCGCATTGATCGGAACGGTGGTCATCGGCCAAGCGACAGTCCTGCTCCTGGGGATTCGCTGGGGCACCGGATACCCCGGCCCCCTCCTCGCGCAACTGGCGCTGCTGGGGGCGACCGCCTCGGTAGGAGTCGCCATCGGGCTCGCGATTTCCGCGTGGGCCAAATCGGCCGAGGTCAGTACCGCTTTGGTGCCGATCGCCATCATTCCTCAGATCTTACTCGCCGGAACGCTCGTGCCGCTCGTGGGAGAAAAGCAATTCCTGGCCAACTGGCTGGCGCCTCTCCACTGGAGCTATCGGGGCTTGGTGCACCTGCTGCAATTTACCAGTGAAGAGCGAGAGCTCCTCGCGCTCGTGGGCGCGCTCCCAGCCTATCCCGAGAGCGACGGAATTCGGGCCATCGTCACCTTGGCTTGCCAGGGTGGCCTTTTTCTGTTGCTTGCCTGGGTCGGGTTGGTAGGCGCCGGCCGTATCCACTTGCCGCGTCGCCGGGTGCGCGCCTGAACCGACGGTTGCTGACCTGAGCCCTTACGCTTGCCGGCCCCGTACCCTTTTCCTTTTACCCTTGCCTGCCCCTTACCCTTTCGCCGGAATAGCCTGAAGCCTTTCGGCGAATTCGCGGGCTGATTTTGGACGGGATTGGGGGGGCTTAGCCAGCGATTGTGCGAGAAGGGCTTCCAGTTCTTTCGGGGCCTCGGGTCGAATCTGACTCAAGGTGAGGGGCGGCGTCGTTTCTAGGAGTCGTGCGAATTCGCTTGCAGAACCACTTCGCACCGCTAGAGGGCGTTCACCCGCAAACCACTCAAACGCCAAGACGCCCAAGGAGTAAATATCGCTGCGGCTGCTGACGAGTCCCTTCGCAGCTTGTTCGGGCGACATATAGGGGGCGCTCCCCAGATTGGAAGTCGGCCCGCTCCCCGCACGAAAGGGCACCTGCGCGACCCCAAAATCGATCAATACGGGCATCCCGCTGGGACGCAGGATGATATTTGCGGGCTTAATGTCGCAATGCGTGATCCCCCGCGCATGTAACGCGTCGAGGGCGAATGCGATATTGGCAAACAACGTCAAGCCCTGTTTTAGATCCCCCCTTGCGCCGCGCATCAATGAATCGAGCGATGTACCTACCACGAGTTCCTGCAGCACGAACCAGGCGTCGTTTTCGAGCTCGCCGACTTCGAATACCCGGGCGACGCCGGGGTGCTGCAGCGCCAGGCCGACCTGAATTTCACGCCGCACCGACGCCTTTAGTTGTTCGCGAACGTCAGCATCGTAAACATGGGCCAGACGGATGATTTTCAATGCCGATTCGGCCAATCGCCGGTTGTCGTAGACCCGGAACACTTCGCCGAAAGCTCCGCCCCCGAGCCGTCCCAGCACGACGAACCGGGATGCAGTGCTTCCCAGTTCGC
>JBKJSI010000185.1:0-13559 GCA_046595915.1 Pirellulaceae bacterium | reverse complement strand
GTATTGGGGAGCGGTCGGATTACAAAAGAACGACCCCCGCGAACCCGCTGAAATGACCGTGACGAAATTGAAGTGTCCAATAAAACAAAACACCGAAATGAACACGCAAAATCCCACCTTAAAAAAGCGAGAAAACTCGTGAGCGATCAAAATATGCGCCGGGAGCGACTTGACAGGTTAAGCTCTTTCAGGGAGGTGCTACCCGGTTCGAATGTAATGAACGGCTCCTTCAGAGCCGGTTGGTTTGTTGGGTGTTACTCGGTCCCAGGTCTTCGACCTGGGCTGACGGAAGCGGCCCTTCAGGCCGCGGGAGTTCGAATGCGAGTTAGTTGCTTTCGCCCCAGACTTTGGGTGTTACGAAGCCCTTGGGTTTGGGGCGGTTTTTTGGCGACACTGATTCTGACAAGTACTTGGCATAACGCTTTTGCAGGTCGCTGACCACTTTCGGTTTATCGGCGGCGAGGTCTTTCTTTTCGTAGGGGTCGGCGGCGAGGTCGAAGAGTTCGATGCCGGCGGTGGGTTTGGCGGCGGATTGGGATTCTGCGGTATCGGCTTCGGTGTCGGCGTCGACTTTGCTTGTTTTGACCACCAGTTTCCAGTTGCCGGCGCGGAGGGCGCCGCCGGCGGCGGTGGCGTTTAAGAGGATTTCTTCGTGGGGCGTCGGCTTGCCTTCAGTGAGCGTGGGCCAGATGTCTTTGCCGTCGAGCGGTGCGGTCGGGGTGGTGGTTGCGCCGCAGAGTTTGGAGAGCGTTGGCATCCAGTCGACCATATGCATTGGTTCGGTGATTGTAGCGCCGGGTATGATGACGCCGTCGTAAGTGACGAAGGCGGCGACGCGCGTGCCTCCTTCGTAGACGGTTCCCTTTCCGGCGCGATAGGGGCCGTTGTCGGTGACTCGGCCGGGCGCGGGGCCGCCGTTGTCGCTAGAGAAGATGAAGAGGGTGCTATTGCGCTGGCCGGCTTTGTCGACGGCATCGACGACTTGGCCAATTGCTTCGTCCATCGCGGCGAGCATGCCGGCATACTTTTTTCTTTCGCCTTTGAGGCTTTCGTAGGGCGCGAGATATTTTTCGGGGACCTGATGCGGGGCGTGGACGGCGTTGAAGGGGAGGTAGAGGAAAAACGGTTTCGGCGAGGCGCTATCGGCCGCGGCGGCATTGAGTTCGATAAATTTGCAAGCTTCGCGGGCGAGGAGGTGCGTTGAATAGCCTTCGTCGCGGCATTCTTTGTCGTCGCGATGCCAATCGAAGCCGCCGTCGCGGATATGCGTGAAGTAATCGATGGCGCCGTTGTAGTGGCCATACTGGCGATCGAAGCCGCGCTGCGTTGGGAGGTATTCTTTTTGGAAGTGCCCGAGGTGCCATTTGCCAAAGATGCCCGTGGTGTAGCCGGCGGATTTGAGAGCTTGTGGGAGCGTGACTTCAGTGAGCGGAAGGCCGTATTGCGCCCAGGGGCGGACGACGCCGACTTGGAGGCCGTGGCGGATGGGGTAGCGCCCGGTCATGAGGGCGGCGCGAGTGGGTGAACAGACAGGCTGGACGTAGAAGGCGTCGAGCTTGGCGCCGCCGGCGGCGAGTTTGTCGAGATTCGGCGTTTTGATTTCGGTTCCACCCATGAAGCCGCAGTCATTTCGGCCGAGGTCGTCGGCGAGGATGAAGATGATGTTGGGGCGGGTGGGCTCGGCGGCGAAAACGCTGGAGGCAAGAACGAAGAGTGTCGCCAAGGCCGCGATGATTGTCCGCATGATTCCTGCTCCTAACTAGTGCATTGTCCAACGCAGCTTTTCGGGTTGCAGAGTCGTTTTGAGCCACGCACTGCTGGACAAGCCAGACAGTGGCACCCGAATTTCCAGCCTCGACAAAGCACTAGGCACTATTCGGTGACCTGAATTTACTCGGCGTGCGCCTGGAAGCTACGGGGAATGTTCGCTCAAGCCGAAAAACTCGACGAAAAAAGCCTCACCGCGGGATGCGCGGCGAGGCTTTCGATTTGGAAATTCGACACTGACGCAGCTAACGGTTATTTCACGACCATCGGCGTCATGAGCAGCACGCCTTCGCGTTGCATCCATTCCATGTTGCTCATCGCTTCACGAACTAGGGCGGCGCGGGCGGGGTCGACTTGGTTGAGATAAGGTGCTGCGGCGTCGATGAGGGAGCCGCCGATGACTTTGGCGCGGATTTGGTTCATCGAGATGTGGCTGGTGTCTTCGTCGCTTTCGCCGGCGAGGTCGGCGATGAGGGTGTCTAGGAAGTTGGTCGCTTCGGGGATCGTGCGGACTTCGTATTTTTCTAGCTTGGCTTCGGTCGCGATGTGGGCGATTGCGTCTTTCAATGAGCCGAGCTTGTCGACGAGGCCGAGTTCGAGGGCTTGTTTGCCGGTGTAGACGCGGCCGCCGGCGAGGTCGTCGATTGGCTTCTTGAGTTTCTTGCCGCGGATCGCGACGACATGGCCTTTGAAGACGCCATAGATTGCGTCCATGTGCGACTGCATTTTGGCGCGTTCGGCTTCGTTCCAGGGGCGCTCGCTCGAGAGGAGTTCGGCGTTCTTGCCGCGCGAGTAGCTCTTGAAGCTGATGCCGACTTTCTTGAACATGTCGCTGGTGGCGAACTTGCCGCCGACGACGCCGATCGAGCCGGTGATCGTTGAGGGATCGGCGAAGATCGTGTCGGCGGAACAGGCGACGTAGTAACCGCCGCTGCCCGCGACATCGCCCATCGAGACGATGATTGGCTTCTTGGCTTTCACTCGTTTGGTGGCGTCGAGAATGATTTCGCTGGCGGTTGCGGAGCCGCCGGGCGAATTGACGCGGAGGACGACGGCCTTCACGGTGTCATCAGCGGCGGCTTCGTCGAGGGCCTTTCGGATTTTGCCGGCTTCGGCTTGGGCGCCGCCGGAGGTGAAGGGACTGATGCCTTCGTTGCCGAGGACGATTGCGCCTTCGACGTGAATGATGGCGATCGTGTCGGCCTTCGATTTGGACTTGGCCTTGGGGCCATTCATGATCTCCGCCCAGATCGACATCATGGCGAAGGGGGAACTCATGTCGAGCTTTTTCCGTTTGTCTTTGCCATAGGCGGAATCGAAAGCGATCTTTTCGCCGAATTTGTCTTTGAGAACTTTTTCGAAATCTTGGCGATGTTCGGTCGCGTCGATGATGCCCTTTTCTTTGGCTTCTTCGGCGGTGTAGGGGCCGTTGTCGATCCATTCCTTGACTTTGGCGGCATCGACTTTGCGCCCGGCGGCGATGCTGGCGATCGTCGATTCGAAGAGGCTGTCGAGCAGCCAGTTTTGCATTTCATCCGATTCTCTGCTCGGGCCTTTGTTCATGAATTGCTCGGCGGCGCTTTTGTAGGCGCCGCAGGTGAGGTAGTCGGGCTTGACGCCGAGCAGGTCGAGCAGGCCGCGGTAGTACATCGCTTCGCCGTGCATGCCATAGATATCGACCGAGCCGGTGGGCACGACGCTGACGCGCGATGCGCCCGAGAAGAGGGTGTAGTCGCCTTGATCGAAGGAATCGCTGTGGACGTAGATTTCTTTGCCGGCGGCGCGGATCTTGCCCATCGCCTGACGGAGCTCTTCGATTTGGGCGCGACCGAGGGAGGCGCCGTTCGACATGAGGACGACCGCTTTGACATCGGCATCGGTGGCGGCCTTTTCCATTCGCTTGACGAGGTCAGAAAGCGAGGGGCCGGGCGGGGAGAAGGAGAAAATATCGAGCGAGGCGGGGCTTTCGTTGACGGCGCCGGAGAGTTTGAAAACGGCGACGGTGTCGGCGGCCCAGGCCGGAGTGGCTAGAGCCACAATTGAAAGGGTTAGAAAGAGGCGGCGAAGCATGCGTTTCTCCGAAGTGGAAAAGTGGGGTCTGTTCGAAGTGATGGGGTTTGTGAGGTGGGCAGCGATGTTTTGAGCGCGACGGCGCGCGTCGAGGAAAAATTGCGTTACCCGAAACACCGGGCAAAACGCTGCATTTGGGCGTTAGGGATACCCGGATATCTTAACTGAGGTTTCGGGGAATTGGCGGGCGGTTTGGGGGCGGTGTAAGTTGGCTTGGCAAAAGGGTTTTCCCAATCCGCATAACGCGAACCCTGCAACCAAATTCCTCCCTGATTCCCTCGCAGATTGCAGATGCGCATCTTGCAGTTCAACCGGGCGATTTCCTAGATTCTATTTTCTAGATTAATGGCAACGAATCGATCGCCGCGCCGGTTCGTTTTGGTTTCTGAAAATTGCTTCTATTCTCCATCCCCGATCTATTCGGGAGATCCATCATGCTGGCTCAAGTTTCCGCTAACCTGTCGGGCGTTTCTCTGGTGGTCTCGATCGTGGCGCTGCTGCTGGCGCTCTTTTCGTTACCGGCGTCGATCAAGCAATATGTCGTTTGGATCCGCGATGCGGCGCTGTGGCTGGCTTTGGCGTTTGTCGCGGTGGTTGTGCTTAAAGTTGGTTATCAGCGGTCTTACGACGACGGTAAGCCGGTGAGCCAGGTGGTGATGGAACTGCTGGGGCGAAAAGCTGAAGGCGCCAAGAATGCTGAGGAGCAAACGTCGCTCAGCCGAAGCGAAGTAGAGGTTCAAGCGCCATGAGAATCGATGCTCAAGTCCCTTTGGCTTGGCGATTCATCCAACTCAGGACATAGCCAATCGCGAGGCCGAAAAAGAGGCCTGCGCCGTGTGCGACGTTGCCTACTCTCATACTTGCTTCGTCACCCATCGCGTCTCGCCATTGATCGGATGAAATGACGATGCACATGACGAACCAGACTAGATAGATAATTGATTCTTCGCGCGTAACGAGGGCGCTCCGTTCGCCGGAGCTGCGCGAGTAGGCCACGGCGATACCGAAAACGCCATAAAGTACTCCTGATAAGCCGCCTCCATAGGGCGAATCGATTAGTGCCTCCGCAATATTCGAGAAGATTGCGATCGCCAAGATGCAAAGCCCTAGCTTTACTGACACAAATCTCGTCTCAAGTCGCGCCCCGAGAATCATCAGGCCCCACACATTGAAAATCAGGTGGACCCAAGTCATGTGAATAAAGATCGGAGTCACCAGGCGCCAAACCTCGCCGCGAGCGATCGCTGAAAGTGAGGCAAGCATTTTCTGCTCAGGGCTCGCGGAAGAACTAATCGCAGTCATCGTGCCCGCGTAATCACTAAAGTAAAAAAACCAAATGGGGCTATTCGGCTTGGCCAGCTTTGCGCTCTCGGAAAAGTTCAGCAATGTTACCCCGACAGATATCGCCAGCAGCGTTAAGCAAAGCGGCGCACGGCGACTGAGGATCAGCGGCTTGGATTGCTGCTTCACCTCAACGATGTTCTTTTTCCCGCTGATCAGGCGATCGCGATCCGCCCGCAAGATTGCTTCCGCTTCGCGTTCTTTGTTTTGATAGCGAGCGTCGGTCGGGTTGGCGACGAACGCCGAGAACTCCGTCTTGGCGCGGGCGAGGTCATTTTCCTCGCGAATCCAAACGGCGAATTTTTCTCCTTCCTGCTCGACCATCGCACGGATGCGCTCGACGATCAGGTAAGCGGTAAAGCGATTCGCCTCTTGGGCGCTGTCGAGCTGGCCAATTTGTCTCATGGGCGAATCGGGTTACCTGAAGGAATTCAGACAAGAGGGATCATTGCGAATCGATGCCTGCGAATATAGGCGGATGGCGGGCTTCTCACAACGCTGTGGAGGCATCCTTGGCGGCGAGATTTGGCGCCTTTTCTTCCCAGCTTGCCACGCACTGGGCAACAACGAGGTCGCCGGTGACGTTGAGAACGGTACGAGACATATCGAGAATCCGGTCGATTCCCAAAATAATGCCGATGCTCTCGCCCGGGACGCCGACGCTTTGCAGCAATAGCACGATTACTGGAATCGACCCCCCGGGGACGCCAGCGGTGCCGATGCCAGCGAGGACTGACATGAGGACGACCGTAACTTGCTGGGCGGTTGTGAGTTCAACGCCAAAGAGCTGAGCAAGAAACAGAACGACGACTCCTTCGTAAAGCGCCGTGCCATTTTGATTTCCGGTGGCGCCCACAGTGAGGACGAATCGCGAGATCGATTGCGGGAGTTTGAGTTCCTCGTCCGCGACGCGCATCGCCGTTGGAAGAGTTGCATTGGAGCTGGAAGTTCCGAACGCGGTGAGCATTGCCTGAACGACTTGGCGGAAGAACGTGATGGGTGACTTGCGGCCGATGGTGATGAGGACGATTGAATAGACGACGACAAGATGGATTGTCAAACCGAGCATGACCGTCACCACAAACCGGGCGAGCGTCCCAATAATCGCGAACCCGAGATTCGCCGTCATCGAAAACACCAGGCAAGCGACCGCGATCGGAGCGATTGCCATTGCCCAGCCGATGATCACCATGCAGATGTCAAAGATCACTTGTAGAACATCGGTGAAGGGCTTTGCCTGGTCGCCAAGAATCGACATTGCGATGCCAACGATCAGCGCGAAGAACATCACGGCGAGCATGCCGTTGCCGTCGGACTTACCATTCAGCGCTCCAACCATTTCGGCCAGCGGATTTTCCGGCAGCATATCGACCACGCGATCGACGGCGGTCTTCGCTTTGGCTTTTTCCGCGTTGTCGAGACTCTTTTGAGCATCCTTGGCGTAGCGGGCTTTTAACTCTTCGCGTTTTTCCGCCGAGAGCGACGCGCCGGGTTTGATGAGATTGACCAGCCCCACGCCAACGCCCACCGCGGTCACTGAAAGGATCAGCGTAATGATGAGCGTCTTGAGCCCCACACGGCCGAGCTGTCGAACATCGCCGACTCCGACCACACCAAGAACCAGCGCCGAAAAGACAAGCGGAATCACCACCATCAAAATCAACCGCAAGAAAATTTTTCCGACAGGCTCCGCGACATATTGGATCAGGCCAATGACGATTGACTGCGCTCTAGTGAGTTTAGGCGGCTCTTCTACTTCCCTCTCAGGCGCTTTAGCCTGTTCCTTCGTTTTAGATTGGTCCTTATCTTCAGTCTTCGCATTGGGTTCGTTTTGTTCTTTTGGCGGAGAAGTTGGTTAGGTTAGCCCGGCATAATTTGCGGCGAGCCCCAACGCACCTCCGAGCAACAGGCCGATCAAAATCTTGACGTAAAGTGGCAAGCCTTTGCCCGATTCCGCAGACATATTCATTCGTGTGATCCGATGGACTGAAGGTGCTATCGATCAAGCTGCGATTCAATTCTGGCGCCACAGGAAGTGGTCGGCGGAGAGGCCCAAAATGTACCTGAAAAAACCCTCCTTGTCGCGCCCTACTTGGCCAGTCGCATTTGCCAGCTGCGTTTGCCAGAGAAGCGTGCCAGCCTAGCGACATCAAGGTTGACCATGGCGCGCCCTCCAACGACAATCAAACCGCCCGCCGATCTTCGGCGAAAACCCATTGGAGAAGCCGTTTGCCCCAGTCCGCCGTACCCACGCCTGTCCTCAAATGGCTCACGCTGGGCCTAGCTGCCTTCGTTTCGGCATCCGGCGTTACTCTGGCCGTATTTGGAATGGCCCATGCGCTGGGAGACGTCACCGCTGGCAAATGGCTCTGGCGAACATCGATTGTCCTCATGATGGGGCTCGTGATCGATCTACTGCTCCTGGTGGGCGCTTTGGCGATTCGCCAAATTGAATCCGACTCCCGCTCGTGATTTGCCCCTCCTTCCCGAAAAGCGAGTTGCCGCGTCGTATGCCCATTCGCTTTCGCTGCCCTCACTGCCAACAACGCCTCAGCATCGGCACGCACAAGACGGGCTCGCTCATCGATTGCCCGACCTGCAAAGAAAAGGTCAAAGTGCCCGACGACGCCGAGGAGTCCTCTGGCGTTGGGCATTTGTCGCCAATCAGCCCTTCGATTCCATCGACATCGCAGAATGTGAGCGTCGAAACAAGGGTCGATAGCCCCGCGACCAGCTTCGAGACGCCACGAAGTGAAAATGTGGCGAGTGAGCGGCCTTATTACGCGCCGCGGAACTTATTGCCACCAAATCCTCCATCCGCGCCACTTTGGATTTCCAAACTCGATTCGAGTCAAGTCACAGTTCCCCGATACGTGATCTATTCGCAGGGGCTGTTACTTGGCGCCGTCGCAGTGGTGTGCCTCATCATTGGCATTTTTCTCGGTCGTGCTTTTTCACCCACTACGTCACCCATCGACCCAGCAACGATGCCCTGCATCGTTCGCGGCCGAGTCGAATATGAAGACTCCCAAGGCAATCGCCTGCCCGATATGGGCGCGGTGATCTTAGCGCTGCCGGTCGCTCGCCAGCCTGAAAAATCAATTTCCTCCGAGGGGCTCGGCGTCGATGACCCCGAGCCGAAGGCCGAACACCCTGGATTGCGCGAACTCGAGACTATTGGCGGCAAGATCGCGCGCGTCGATCCCGCCGGCAAATTTGAGTTGCGTGTCCCGCGCGGCGGTGAGTTTTATCTCGTGGCCATTTCCAAACAGGCGCGGCGCGGCGAAGATCCGCATCAACCCAAAATCACCTCGACCGTCGGCAAGTATATCGGCCCCGCGACAAAACTCCTCGGCGAGCATCGTTACCTCATGCAAGAACCGGTGCTCCGCGAAGAGCGGAACATCGATTTTGTGTTTACACGCTCAAGCTCAACGGAATAGAAAAAGGGCTTGTTTTTCCAACCTCGCCTAGTGCGCCCTGTGCGCCCCCTCACGAGGGCGAAGGGGCGAGGCTGGGGGCGCGGTTGGCAAGATTGGAATTCTAAAGGACTTACGGCGGCGAGTTAGCAAAAAGGGCTTGTTTTTGGAACATGCTCAAGATGCTCAAGATGATCACTATCTAGGGACAGATGCTCAGAAGATGATCAGGTTGAAGGCGAGTTTTGGGGAATAGGGAATTGAGAAATCGCTAGTTGCGAGCCCACTCAAAGTGATAAAGAACCCATCGCGTTGAAGGTGAATTCCGTTTCTTCAATCTGCAATCAGCAGCTCTTTGATCGTTTCGATGACTTTTTCGTCGTGTCCATCAACCCGAACATTTTTCCAAACCATAGCCACTTTGCCCTTCGCATCAATTAAATAGGTCGATCGCTGGATGCCCATGAATTTCTTCCCATAAAGACTCTTCTCTCGCCAAACTCCATATTTCTCGGCGACCGCGTGTCCTTCGTCCGCTAAGAGTGGGAAATTGAGCTTAAACTTCTTCTTGAATTTGACGTGACTCTCAACCGAATCGGGGCTCATCCCAATCACTTTGACGCCGAGTTTCGCAAACTCCGCGGCGCGGTCGCGAAAATTACAAGCTTCCTTGGTACATCCCGGCGTATCGTCTTTGGGATAGAAGTAAATCACGAGTGGAGCCCCGGCGAAGTCCGCGAGCTTGACCTTCTTTCCCTCGTCGCTCACGAGAGTAAACGCTGGTGCTTTCTTACCTTCTTCGATGAAATCAATCATTACTACTTTCTGTCGATTGGATAACTTTGGTAGTTGATAAGCTGGTTTTTACCGCATGACCAAATAAGTTCCTGCAAGGCGATCGGGAATTCCGCGATGCGGTATCAAGGCCGAAGCAAGGCAAATCCCAAAGTAGAGGATCAACGCGAGAGCCGCAGCGAGGCCTTGACCAAGGGACGGAATGAGAACTACGGCAAGCATCAGCATCAGCGGCGCAATGGACCATGCGAAGATCGACCTGACGGCGACGCGCCAGCGCGCTGCAGGGCGCCCCGCTCGATCGACGATAACCAGTCCCAAGATTGCCAGGAGCAATCCGCCTCGAAACCCGATCGCTGCAAGGAAAGCGGGGAATGCCACATAAATTAACAGAGTGGCGATGAAGATGGACAGGAAGAAGAAAAAAGGGTTGAGTTGCCTGAGGGCATCCTTCGGTGGATTTTTCTTGAGGTAAGCGTCGACTTCGGCTTCCGCTTTGGCCAATTCTTCGCCGCTCGCAGGCTTACGTTCATTGATAATTCTTTGAGCCGCCTCTCTCTCCCATTGGGGTAGAGTGCTTTGCGTGTAGAAGCTATTCCAGATCTGCGGATTGTTGATATCAGAAGCATATTTGGAGGCAATCACGATTTCGATTGCGTCTTTTAATTGCGGCGAAAGTTTGGGTCTGCTTGTCGTCATAATAGGAATGTCAGCATAGCGAAACATCAGCGCGTGGATCATTGCGATATTCGGCATCGATGCTTCCCATTGACGCGACAACTGCATCATCATCAAGGGAAAGAGGCCGGTGAAGAGCGGAAAAATGCAGCATGCAAACAATAGTGCGATACGTCGTAACCGGGTGACTCGCACGTGTTTCTTCAAAACGTCGCGCAGTGCAGCGGCCGTCACTTGAGGGGGAGGCAGTTGTCGTAAGCCGCTGAGAAGGTCGCGTGCATGAAGCGGGAGCGGTGCATCGATTTGCATGCCTTTCGCGGTGTCGGCGTCTAAGGCCTTTCCAGAAAGAGCCGATGCGGCAACGGTCCACAAAAATTGCCGTGAACGATCATCCATGGTCGATTCGGGACTTGGGCAGATGGGATACTCAATACTCTTCGTACCTGGCACTGGATAGTCTAGCAATTTGGCGCGGTTATCCGTGGTGATCCAGACACGATCGAGCGACAGTATTTTTGGTGTCGTGCCATCTCTTTCGCTCGCAGCGAGTTCTTGGGCCAGATCCGTTAGCCAGTAACGCACCGAGTCCCAGTTTCGAGGCTGAGTAATCACGTCACGAAATGAAGCGCCGGGCGCCTCCTCAAATGCATCCCAGCTTTCACTTGCATCGCGTTTGCCGCCAAGCCAGCGCAGTCGACCTGGCCTGGCTACGTTGCCAGAGAGGGTTGAAAATGACGCCGCATCAGGCTTGCAGCGGCGAATCCAGACATTGCGTCCTAACTTGTCGTCATGGCCGACTTGCCAATCGTGATCGAGCTTTCGAACAATTCGATAAGGGCCGATTTTTTCGGTCGTCGCAATTTCGGCGGTCGTGGGTATGGAAGCGTGGTCGCCATTTGGCCGAGCATCACTTTCTGGTTTCAAAATAACGCGTGTACCACTAGCAAGATCCTGGAGAGCTGCATTGCCATTTCGCCGTCGAGCGGTGCAGAAAAGCAAGGCTAACATCGGGTAGAGCGCGAGCGCCAACACGATGGGAAACAGATTCAGAGAATTAGCGCCCGTTACCGGCGGCCTGAATCCAAGAAGTATCCATGTGGGCAAGCAGGGCGCAACATAATAGATCGCTGCCCGAATGAAGGCAGCGATCAAGGAAGGATACCCACGTTTTGCATCGATAACCCGAATGCCGCAAAGTGCTTTGCCAACGGTGGCGCCCCAGAATGATTCTGATATTGCGAAGTAAGCGATCGTCCACAATGCGCTGATCGCATAAATCTTCATCTGCAATGCAGAGCCCATGAAATCTGGATCAAACGGATTGGCGCCCAGTGTCGAGGCGATCGCCATTTGGAACAAAGAAACACAAAAAAGAACACAGCTATCAATGATGCCCGCCAGGATGCGAATCGGAATTCCAGCGGCGATTGGCGCATCGGACGTGAATGGCTGCAATGCGGTTCGAAGTTCTTTGTAGTTTTGAAATCGCTTAGCGGGTTGCTTTTCGAGGCACCGCGAGACGACAGCGGCCAATTCGCGTGGAACTTCTTTACGGAGCTGAGATGCAGATGGTGTTGGCTGTTCAAGCACCGCAGCGATCAGCTGGACAAAACTATCGGCCTCAAAGGGGATTTTTCCAGTAAGTATGTAGAAGAGCGTGACACCGACGGAATAGATGTCGGATCTCACATCCATTTCTTGACCGCGCAACTGCTCAGGGGACGCATACGAAGGCGTGCCGAGGAATGAACCGGTGGTTGTTAATTTGAGGTCGGTTTTGGTTGCAGTAGAGACCGAGAGGCCGAAATCGCCGACCTTGACAGCCCCACTCGCATCGAGAAAACAGTTGGAGGCTTTGATATCGCGGTGGAGTACACCTAGCTTTTGAGCGGCTTCTAAGCCATTGATGATTTGCAAAATGGCATCGACCGCTTGGCCGACCGGTAATGGTCCTGCTTCTCGCACTTTGGCTTCAAGTGTGCCTCCCGCGACCAGTTCCATACTGATTGTGGGAATGCCATTGATTTCTTCCGTGCCAAAAACAAAAACCGTATTGGGATTGCTGATGGATGCGGCAAGTCGACCTTCCCGCAGGAATCGCTGCCGCGAGTCGCTTGAATCAAGTGACTGGCTAAAGAGTTTTAAGCGACGCGACGACCACTTTCAAGTTCTTCAGCCTCGTAGACAGAGCCCATTCCGCCTTTGCCAAGCGGGCGAATGACTCGATAGTTCCCCAATAAGTCGCCTACGACTGGCATCGCCGGCGAGCCCGACATCACTCGCGATGCGGTGGAGGAATGATCCACTGTTGCCAGCATCCCCTCGCTTAAGCGGGCTGCGGCGAATTCCTCGCAAGACCTACAGCGCGCGCCGCCCTCTTCTGAATCTCTTCCGCAGTCCAGGCACTTCGAACTTTCGTTCATAGAATCATTCGTGGTCATTGAGAAATGTCTTGAATGGATTGTGGGCTAAAGGGCGAGAGATTTCTAGCCAAACCTCTTCTCGCGAGCGCAAAGGATGCCGTCGCGCGATAGACTCTGGACATGGAACTCGACGACGAGCTTTGTCTTTGTTTTCATGTGACGCGGCGGAAAGTGGAGAACTTTATTCGCGTGGAGAAGCCGCGTGCGCCTAGTCAGATCGCGGATTGTTTTGGGGCGGGGACTGGCTGTGGGTGGTGTAGGCCTTTTCTGCGGCAGCTTTGGGAGAGTGCTCGCGGGCGGGGGGATGTGACGCCGCTGCCTTCGCCGGAGGAATATGCTCGGGCGCGAGGGGGATATGTGAAATCGGGCAAGGGAGTTCCGCCGCCGGGGGCGACTCCGCCTCCAATGGAAGAGGGGACGGGCGCGTAAATCCCGCCGCCTCCAAGGTTTGTGGCGATCACCAATTGTCTTTTAGGCGGCTTTTGTTACCTTATTTGCTCGACGCAAGCCTCCTCCGTCACAGCCGCCATGAATTGAGGCGACTGCCTGCTTGCGGCTCCCTTCGACTTTTTCAAGGTACTGTTTCATGGCTCGTAAGACGTTAAATCGTAAGCAGTTGCGTGACGAAAACGATGCCGCAGAAAAGATTGCTGAGGGTGCGCCTGCCAAGGCTGCGAAGGTTAAGAAGGTCAAAACTCCGAAGGTTCCGAAAGTCCCTGGGGCCAAGCCGAAGTCGCGCAAGAAGGTTCCTGCGGAGATTCGGCGGAAGCTGTATTGGGGCGTATTCAATCAATCGATGAAGCGCGTGGCCCTGTTTGATTTTACGCAGAAAAAGCAGGCCGAGCAGAAGGCGACCGACTTGAGCGCGAGCGGCAAGAGCCCCCATTTTGTGCAAAAAGTTAAGGAAGATATTGCCTAAGGTGGCCGGAACAGCGAATACGATCTTGCGTGTTGCGGTTTCGCACCAAAGTCAGTAAGCGGGCCGCGAAACGAGGTATGATAGGATGCGGTCTGATTTTACGAGGTGAGCTGGTGAGCTCACGGCCACGGAAGCCGTACGTCGAGA
>JBKJSI010000593.1:0-4295 GCA_046595915.1 Pirellulaceae bacterium | reverse complement strand
GCCTCGTGAATAAAAATGAACTCAACTCCCCTCGCGACCCCCTTCTCCCCGGCCTGCGCCCCCAGTTCCGCCTCACCACGCTCCTCCTCATCATCACGTTAGTCGCCCTCCTCCTCGCCGCATTTCAATACATCGGCCCCATCGGCACGTTCGCGCTCATTCTCGCCATCCTCGTCGTCCTCGCGCACGTCTCAGGAAACGCGATCGGCACCGCGCTCCGCGACGGCGCGCAACCCAAACTCCAACCGCGCGAATCCGAATCGATTGCTCAGCCGAAAGAGAAGCCATTCACTCCCGCCACCAACCTCGGCGAAACCCACCCGCTCGGTCGTCCCATCTATATCATCACCGCAATCAGCGCCCTCCTTTGGGGCGGGCTCGGCATCACTCTCGCAAAAATTCTCTCGACCAAGCCCATTTCCCTCCCCAGCACCATCGCAGGCGCACTCGTCCTCGGCGCTCTCGGAGCATTTTGGACTTTTGTGGCCGGCAGCTTCCTTCAGGTAGCCTTTGGGGCGTTTCTTCACGCCTTGCGGAATTCCAAGCCACCTCCCAACAACCGTTAGATTCGCTAGAAACCAACTGGAGATTCTGCCGCGCGCGATACCTTCGCCAAGACGCCATTGGTGAACCCAGCCCTGCGATTATGCTGGTGTTTTCGCCAAAAGGCTCCTCTCCTGTAGTGCGCGATAGCGGGTAAAGCATGAAGATTACGATTGTGGGAACGGGATACGTCGGACTTGTCACCGGAACTTGCTTCGCCGAAAGCGGCAACGACGTCACCTGCGTCGATATCGACGCCAAGAAGATCGAAAACCTCAAGAAGGGCGTCATCCCGATCTTTGAGCCCGGACTCACCGAACTCGTTCTCCGCAACTCCCAAGCCGAACGCCTCAAGTTCACCACCGACCTCGCTTCAGTCACGCCCGACGTCGACATGATCTACTTAGCGGTCGGCACTCCCCCCGCCGACGACGGCTCCGCCGATCTTTCTGCACTTTGGAAAGTCGTCGACACCCTCGCCCCCAATCTCACGCCCGATACCATCATCGTCACCAAGAGCACCGTCCCCGTCGGCACCAATGCCGGCATCTATGATCGCCTCAAGAAAGCCACCGGTCGCACTTGCCTCGTCGCGAGCAATCCCGAGTTCCTCAAAGAAGGCGCCGCGATTCAAGACTTCATGTTCCCCGATCGCGTCGTCGTCGGAGTCCGTGAGCCCGCCACCGCCGAAAAGCTCAAGCAACTCTACGCACCTTTTTTGCGCACCGACAAGCCCTTCCTTTCGATGTCCCCTGAAAGCGCCGAGCTAACAAAGTACGTCGCCAACGCATTGCTCTCAACCAAAATCAGCTTCATCAATGAAATGGCCAATCTCTGCGAACGGCTTGAGGGCGATATCAACGACGTCCGCCGCGGCATCGGCCACGATGTTCGCATCGGCTTCCAATTTCTCTTTCCCGGCGTCGGCTACGGCGGCAGTTGCTTCCCCAAAGATGTCCGCGCCCTCTCCAGCATGGCCCGCAAAGTCGGCCTCGAGCCGCGCATCCTTGACGCCGTCGATGACGTGAACCACAACCAGAAAAAAGTGCTCATCGAAAAACTCGACAAGCATTTCGGCGAAAATCTTGAGGGTAAAACCATCGCCATCTGGGGCCTCGCGTTCAAACCAAGAACCGACGACATCCGCGAAGCGCCCGCCCTCACGCTGATCGACTTCCTCCTCTCGCGCGGCGCCAAAGTCCGTTGCCATGATCCCGAAGCGATGAAAAACGTCCAAGCGATCTACGGCGACAAGCTCTTCTATTCACCCGGCGTAATGAACACGATCGACGGCGCCGATGCACTAGTAATCTGCACCGAATGGTCGGAATTCCGAAATCCGAGCTTCACCGACCTCAAGAAGCGCCTAGCAAAACCGGTGATCTTTGACGGCCGAAATCTCTTCGATCCACACGTCATGGCCGAACAAAAGTTCACCTATTATTCAATTGGACGAGTACCGGTTGGAGTGTAGAAAGTAGGTCAGGCTCCCGCCTGACGAAAGCAAAAGTCGATTTGCAGCAACGTCAGGCGGGAGCCTGACCTACAAACTAACTTTTTCCAGCAGCGACGGGCATGAAAATCAAACGCATCTTGGTCACCGGCGGCGCTGGCTTTCTCGGTTCACACATCTGCGAGCGCCTAGTTGGCGATGGTCATGATGTTGTCTGCCTAGACAATTTCTTCACCAGCCAAAAGACCAACGTCGCGCACCTGCTCGGCAAACCGAATTTCGAGCTGATCCGCCATGACGTAGTCCATCCCGTCTTTCTCGAGGTCGACGAGATCTACCACCTCGCCTGCCCCGCCGCGCCAGGCCACTATCAATACAACCCGATCAAGACCATGAAGACCTCCGTGATGGGGGCGATCAATCTGCTCGGCATGGCCCGCCGCTGCCGCGCGCGAATCCTCTTTGCCTCCACCAGCGAAGTCTACGGCGACCCCGAAGTCCATCCACAACCTGAAAGCTATCGCGGCTGCGTCAACCCGATCGGCATCCGCGCCTGCTACGACGAGGGCAAACGCGCCGCCGAAACCCTCTTTATGGACTACCACCGCGTCAACAAGGTCGACATCCGCATCGTCCGGATCTTCAACACCTACGGCCCACGCATGCACCCCTACGACGGGCGCGTCGTCTCCAACTTCATCCGCCAGGCGATGCTCGGCCAAGACATCACCATCTTCGGCGACGGCCAACAATCACGTTCCTTCTGCTATCGCGATGACCTAGTCGAAGCCATGATCCGCATGATGGCCGACGCCAACACCTACATCGGCCCGGTCAACATCGGCAACCCCGGCGAGTTCACGATCAAAGAACTAGCCGAAATGGTCCTCGAAATCACCGGCTCCAAATCCAAACTCATCCACAACCCGCTCCCCCAAGACGACCCCACCCGCCGCCGCCCCGACATTACGCTCGCCAAGAAGCACCTCAACTGGGAACCCAAAGTCGCCCTCCGCGAAGGCCTCACCAAAACCATCGACTGGTTCAAATCGATCGACCTAGCCAGCTATCGACCGCCAACGCCGAATTATTAAATCGATGATTGATACCAAGCAGTGGTGAGAAGGGCGGGGACTGCCTCGAATCTTCAGAAATAGCTCTTTGTAGGGCATGCTCCCGCATGCCTTCCTTCCTGTAGACATTCCCCAGTCAGCTCGATCCCAATCGGAACTTCATTCCCATCAGACGTGCGCAATCCTCCGCAGCCGAAACCCCGTCACCAACAAAAGCACCGCCCAAACCGCCCCAAACAAAAACGGCCCAATACCCGGCGCAAAAGCCAGTAAGAGCGCCGTCACAAAAAATAAAACTCCAAACAAATAGCACGCACCCCAAAAATTACTCCCCAGCGTAAACCACAAAACTCCGCTAAAAATCGCAAAGTCAGGATAACAGGCGAGAAAATCAAACCGCGTTCCGCTCGATGCCGCATAAATCACCTTCACGCCCACCATCACATGACAGGCGGTCAAAAAAGCAATCCAGTGCGACCACATCGCGCGCGAGGCCGAGTTGTGAGTCAGTCGCCAATTCGCCTGCTTTTGCCAGACCACTGCGCCCATCGCCGCCAACTGCGTGATTCGCGCGACGCCCGCCCAAACATGCGCATAGGGAATTTGCCCATCGCGAACGCCAAAGTAGCCCACGACCACTTCGCCCGCAAACACGATCGGCGCGAAGTAAAACAGCATCTCGCCCCAATTCTTCAGTTCTCGATCGTCACGATGATGACCCAGTGTTCGCCAGACCCGCTCCATCGCGCGAATCGTCCGCGCGCTGATTTCATTGCCTTGCAAAAACGAATCGAGATCATCCGCCAGGCGCTGCGCCGAATCGTACCGCGACTGCGGCGACTTCTGTAAACATTTCAGGCAAATCGTCGAGAGATCCGCCGGAATGCCCGCGTCCAAAAAGCTCGGAGGAATCGGCTCCTGCTCGAGCACTTGGCGCAGCGTTTCGTTGCAACTCGAAGCTTGAAACGGAGGCCGCCCCGTGAGCAAACAATAAAGCGTCGCACCCAAAGAATAAACATCCGCCGCAAACCCAACCTCGCGCACCTGTCCCGCCGCCTGCTCCGGCGGCATATAGCTCGGCGTCCCCATCACCTGCCCCGTCACCGTCAGCCCCGAGTCATGATTGGAGCGTCGCGCCAGCCCAAAATCGGTAATGCGCGGCTCCCCATCGGCCCCGCGCAAAATATTCTGCGGCTTCAGATCGCGATGCAAGATTCCGCGATCAT
>JBKJSI010000540.1:0-3369 GCA_046595915.1 Pirellulaceae bacterium | reverse complement strand
CTGGAGTGGCATTTCTTGCTGCCCTATTTGACGTTGATGCGTGAGGATGCGCCCAGCGCGAGTACGCTCTGCCTGTTGATACACGGCGGTCCAAGGAGGGAATTCGTGAGGCATGTAACGCCACTGGGAACCTTCGGTTGGCTGGGCCGCTTCCGCAGACTAGCCCGCGACTACGAACGCCTGGCAGAGACGCTCAAAGGCTGGCACTGGATCGCCACCGTTATCCTGTTACTGAAAAATCAATTTTCAAGTGCATAACAGGCTCTTAGCTATCTCGCCTTTACGGTCGGAGTTCCCCTACTAACCCAAATCGCGCTGGGGATTTTTGGGTTGGCTGCACTCGGAGGCGTAATCATCTTTTTCGGTTTTCATCTCCAGGAGAAGCCACTGCCAATTCCCTTCGTAATAGGGCACGGCTTGATCGCGATAACTGGCTTCGTCCTTCTTCTTATTAAGTAACTTTCCAGTTGTTATATGACTAGGCCTGCCTGTCACGTGCATGGTTTATCGCGAATTTCGAGCTGTCCCGGTCACGGTTGTCGCAGGCAAGGTGAAAGTTGCGACCTAAATGGTCGTGCTGATGGCACATTGGCGTCATGTCGCGAGGCGTTGCTACGTTTGGGCCGCACATTGGACGCGGCATGAGGTTTGCGAATGCAAATACCAGGCAGCCGCGAAAACGGCCAAGCGCCCGTGCAGTTGCATCTCTTTCACGTCAGGACAGAAAATGACCGCATTAGCAACACTCGTCAGTCTCAAAACAGAAGGCCGCTCGCCCTTAAAATGGCGAAGTGCCGAACAAATCACTATGCCTTATCGGAGTTTACGCTCCATCGCAGGTTTAGCTCTATGGATACTTTGTATTTGCGCCATCGGTTGCGACCTAGGTCGCCCCACTGCCTCAAACCCCCTAGCGCCAAGCAACGCGACGACCGTACAAAAGCCCGCAATACCAGAAACCATGTCCGGCTCCACCAATCCCACGAATAGCGGCGTCAATGTTCGCGACCGGGATAGCTCGGCTAAAACGCCGCTCGACCAAAACGAGAATAGCACGGACATCAAGATTACCGCCGATATTCGAAAGCAAGTCGTCGCAAGCGACATGTCCATTAATGCTCAGAACGTCAAAATCATTACCCAGGATGGGAAAGTGACGCTGCGCGGCCCCGTCGAGACGGATGCAGAGAAAAAGCGGATCGAAGAGATCGCGCTGTCGGTTGCGGGCGCGGAAAAGGTCGACAATCAATTGGAAGTGAATCGCAAGTAAGCAAATTCAATACGGAGCTGAGTCGAGCTCGTTGAACCAATAGTTCTCTCAATGTTACTTTTAAGGAATCGAGTCATGTCCACAGCTGTTTTTTGCACTGCAACGCCAAGTCAAACGAAAGTCATCGTCGACACCCTTCAGAAATCGGGTTTTAGCGGGGACGATATCTCGGTGCTCATGGCTGATAAGGCCGGCACCAAAGACTTCGCGGTTGAAAACGAAACGAAGGCTCCAGAAGGCGCCGCGACCGGCGCCGGGACCGGAGCCGTGTTAGGCGGGGCATTAGGTTGGATGGCGGGAATTGGTGCTTTGGCGATCCCGGGTGTCGGCCCGTTAATCGCCGCAGGCCCCATCATGGCCGCCTTGAGTGGCGCTGCCATCGGAGGCACGCTTGGAGGGGTAACAGGTGCTTTGGTAGGAATGGGCATTCCAGAATACGAAGCCAAGAAGTACGAAGGCAAACTCAAGACAGGAAGCACCTTGGTCTCCGTTCATTCGGAAACTAGCGCGGAAACTGCGCGGGCGAAGGAGATTTTCGCGAAAGCGGGCGCCTCTGATATTTCGACCGGTGGTGAAGTTGCCGTCGCCAGTCACGCTTCTGTCTAAAGTTGACTGAAGCTGCTGCAATTCTTTCAGGCCACCGATCTTCGGTGGCCAAGTTCAGGCGAGGAATCAACAGTCTCAATTGAAGGATGGACGCCATGACTGAAATCGGAAAAAATACCAAAGCAACGATCGACAAGACTGCCGCAGCAGCCAAGACTGCTGCAAGCAAGGCGGGAGACGCAGCAGGGAAAGTGGCGCAAGAAACTGGCAAGGTTGTAATGAACGCCGGGCAGAAAATTAAAGATGCGGGCAAATAGGTCTGCTACATCGCCGCTGCGGACGCAATAAAAATTCAAGCCAGGCAAAAAACGCAGCGTCCATGCATCGGAGTGAGACCCGTGGCCGAGCTAACTGAAATACCGGTTGCCGATCCGCAGGCGGAATTGACGTCGGGATTGGGGCTTGCTGAAAAGTCGCTCGCAACCAAGTTGGTAACCCTTGTCATTATCATCATCCCCTTTGCGGGCGCTGTTGCCGCGCCGTTTTTCGTATGGGGTTGGGGCTTCGGGTGGTCGGATCTTGTACTATTGTTAGGAATGTACTTACTTAGCGCG
Organism: Pirellulaceae bacterium; assembly: GCA_046595915.1. Classification (GTDB taxonomy): domain Bacteria; phylum Planctomycetota; class Planctomycetia; order Pirellulales; family Pirellulaceae; genus JBKJSI01. The sequence goes on along the minus strand of JBKJSI010000540.1, from coordinate 939 downwards.
CTGGGCATTACGGTGGGATTCCATCGACTGTTTGTCCATCGGTCATTCGAGACTTACACCTGGACAAAGTTCCTCTGGGCCATTTTTGGTTCAATGGCTGTTCAGGGATCGTTGTTCAACTGGGTCGGGCTGCACCGTAAGCATCATCAACATAGTGACACTGTTGAAGATCCTCATACGCCGCATCACCACGGCGCGGGTGTGCTGGGACTGTTGGGCGGCTTTTGGCACGCCCATATCGGCTGGTTCTTCAGGCCGTACCCGGCCGATCTAGAGCGATACGTTACCGATTTGAAGGCGAGCCGCGCACTTCGCTTGGCAAGTTTGCTATTTCCACTTTGGGTTGCTCTCGGTCTGCTGGTTCCGGCGGTCCTGGGTGGACTCATAACAATGAGTTGGAAAGGCGTTTTGACAGGATTGATATGGGGTGGGTTAGTTCGAATCTTCTTGGTGCATCATGTGACTTGGAGTGTCAATTCAGCGTGCCATCTGTGGGGAATGCGTCCCTACAAGAGTGATGACGAAAGTCGTAATAACTTGGTGTTCGGTATCTTGGCGTTAGGCGAAGGATGGCATAACACCCATCATGCCTTCCCAAGTTCCGCGCGCCATGGATTGCGCTTTTGGCAGATTGATGTGAGCTATTGGGTGATCCGCATGATGGCCTTCCTTCGACTCGCTTGGAATATCAAGTTGCCTTCAAAGGAAGCCCAGGCGAGCAATCGCCGGATGAGGGAAGAACAACTGTTTGGCATCTAATGACCTCATTCCCTCGTCATTTGCGGAAGTTGCCGCGCATAGTGATTGCATTTACGCACAATGTGCGTCGCGAAGCGGTACACTATCGCAAGCATGACTAATCCGCCCACACCACTGCGAGACCTCGCCCGGCAATTGCTGGCTATTGAAGCAGTCAATCAGGGCGAATCTCAACCGCTG
>JBKJSI010000469.1:0-5584 GCA_046595915.1 Pirellulaceae bacterium | reverse complement strand
CTCGAATAATTTCGCGTTGGTTAGGGCAATCGCTGAGCGCGAACTGATTGACTCGAATAGCTGCAAGTCCGCAGATGAGAAGGCAGGTCGGTCTTCTGCGAGCGAGGCTATTATCGCACCAAACACGGTTTTCCGGTCGCGAAGTGGAATCATTACAAAGCGTGGCTCCAGAATCGAGCCAGTCATTGTCGAGGCGGTCTCGCTCTCTGGTAAGGCGCGGGAAGTCAATTGATCTAAGGCAGCACTCCACTTCGGCTGCAAATTCTCGGCGAGTAAGTCGTCGCTCAACTGAACGCCATTATTCTCCATAGTCGCGTACATAACTGGCCACTTTTCGTTCTGCCTAAGTGCTAAAGCAGCGCAGCTAGCTTGCTCCGGAACGAGCAAACGCAACACGCTTTCCGTAATCACCTTGCGATCAAGCGAACGCGTAATGATGCCGCCCGCTTTGACGAGGAAACTAAGTCGGCGATTTGCCTCCTCAGCCGCCGTTCGTTGTGCCCGCTCGGCCGTCAGTGCAATTTCTTGCTGAGCGTGTTGACGTGCTTGTTGTGTCATGCAAAACAGGTCGACAAAAACACGGACTTTCGCCCGTAAGATCTGTGGGACAATAGGGGTTGAAATGAAGTCGACGGCGCCGCGCGAATAGCCCTCCGCCATTCGGAGTTCATCGTTGTACGCGGTGACGAAAATGACTGGAGTATGGGCCGATTTCTTGCGGCCACGAATGAGATTGGCGGTCTCAAATCCATCCATTCCGGGCATATTCACATCTAGCAAAATAACTGCAAACTCTTGGTGCAAGACTTCACGAAGCGCTTTCTCGCCACTGGAAGCCATCACCAACTCGAGATTCATGTCGCGTAAAATCGCTTCATATACCAACAGCTTTTCTGGTAGGTCATCGACGATCAGGATTTTCGCCAGCCGCTCTTCCGCCATTCGTTTATTCCTCCTTTCCTCGGGCTGGCTTAGACCGAAAGCCAATTTCTTAAGACGCTTAGAAGCTGCTCGGTATCCACGGGCTTAGCAAGGTAATCCCACGCGCCGGCTTCGATACACTTTTCTCGATCGCCCTTCATCGCCTTCGCGGTGACGGCGACAATGGGCACCTCTCGCAAACGAGGATCGCTACGAATAATGCGGATCGTTTCAATGCCATCCATATCGGGCATCATGATGTCCATGAGGACAATGTCAATCGATGAGTCGGTCTGCAGGAGACGGATCGCCTCACGACCATTGTCCGCCGACGAGGTCAGCATCGCATGTTCTTCGAGTACCGTCGCAAGAGCGAAAATATTCCGCATGTCGTCGTCGACGATGAGTACTCGCTTGTCGGCAAGACTCTGATCCGATTCGCTCAATGCCTCAAGCATCTTTCTTCTGCCGTCATCCAGCTGCGCGGCGTTCGCATAAGTAAACAACATGCTCAAGTCTAAAATACGGGCGGGAGAATCCGCCACTCGAAGCATACATCGCTGTTTTAAATAGTTCCATTCGCTGCCATGGGGAGTCTCGCCATACACGATTAGTGGAATGCCGGGCGTGGGAGAATCATTCGCGGGAAGTACACGCTCCAATTGTTTCGCTAATTCGGTCATTCCCTGATTCACGATCATGCAATCAGGCATTCGTTCTGAGATTGCCGCAATGGTCGTTTCAACGTCTCCAGTAACAATTACTTCCGCGTGATCGAATGCGAGCAGCTTCCGAAGCTCTGCTTGTTTCTTGGCGTTCGGCTCCGCGATCAAGACGTTTGGCCGCCGCTCAAGATGCGCCATGAGGCGATCGAAAAATGTTTCAATCGCATCACGCGAGGGAATCGGTTTGGCAAGAAAGGCGACCGCGCCGCTCGTTAGGGCGCGGTGACGTGATTCGTCGGTCGAAATCACACAAACTGGCAAATGCCTTGTAGCTAAGTCTTTCTTGAGCCGTTCGAGCACTCGCCAACCCTGTATATCGGGGAGGTTGATATCGAGCGTCATGAATTGAGGCTTGAATTGCATGGCGAGAGAGACGGCCGATGCTCCTTGGGAGGTGACGAGTACTTTTAGATCTCGCTCCCTCGCTAAATCGAGAAGAATTCGCGCGAAGCCGACGTCATTCTCCACAATGAGAATGACGGAATCGCCGGGCCGGATATTCTCGCGATCGTCATCAACCTCAACTATATAGTCAACGCGAGACGCCTTCGAGACTCGACCCGCAGTGTTGTCGTCGTGCGTCAATCTATAATCGAATTGCTTTGTCGCTCGGGCGTACGTTGAAGCAACCCTCTTGACCGGCGTCGCATGAGAATCGCTTCCGGCGCCCTTTCGCTGTGCTCGCGCGAAGTTGTAGGACTGCGGAATGAATAGGGAAAACGTGCTGCCAAATCCGGGTTGTGAAGAGAGTCGAATTTCGCCTCCTAAGAGACGAGAGAGTTCTCGGCTGATCGCCAATCCCAGCCCTGTGCCGCCATACTTGCGACTCGTTGAGCCATCCGCCTGTTGGAATGCCTCGAAAATGATCTGTTGCTTGTCAGGCGCAATGCCAATTCCGGTGTCGGTAACCTCGAACACAATCACTTGATGTGCGCGATTGAGGCTTTCATTTTCTAAACTCCAGCCTTCGTGAGCTGTCTGCACATTTAAGCTGACGCGGCCCTGCTGGGTAAATTTGAATGCGTTAGCAAGAAGATTCTTGATGATTTGCTGCAACCGCTTGGGATCGGTGAACATGATGTCTGGCGCAGCGGTGTCGAGTTCGACATGGAACTCAAGGCTTTTCGATTCCGCAATATGGCGGAAAGTGCGCTCGACAAAACGGGCGAGATCATCCAGCCGCATTTCGCTCACATCGACAGCCACGGTGCCAGACTCGATCTTCGATAGATCGAGAATATCGTTGATTAGATTGAGCAGGTCATTTCCCGAAGAGTGAATCGTTTTTGCGAATTCGGTCTGCTTACCGGTTAGATTGCCATCGCTATTCTTGGAGAGCTGGTCGGAGAGAATGAGCAGGCTGTTGAGCGGCGTACGAAGTTCATGCGACATATTCGCCAGAAACTCGGATTTGTACTTTGATGTCAGCGCGAGCTGGCGGGCTTTTTCTTCGAGTTCCTGACGGGCCTGCTCGACTTCTTGATTCTTGCGTTCGACTTCTTCATTTTGTTTCGCGAGCAGTCGGGCCTTCTCTTGCAACTCCTCGTTCGTGTTTTGAAGTTCCTCCTGCCGTGTCTGTAGTTGCTGAGCGAGCGACTGGGATTGTTTGAGCAGATCCTCCGTTCGCATATTGGCTTCAATCGTGTTGAGCACGATGCCAATCGACTCCGTCAACTGCCCGAGAAAGGCTTGATGCGTCGGGTTAAAGCCCTCAAAGGACGCTAGTTCAAGAACGCCGCGAACCTGGCCTTCGAAGATCAGTGGCAATACAAGTATATTTCGAGCGGTAGCGTTCCCAAGTCCCGAAGAGATGCGAATGTAGTCGGCTGGAGGGTCGTTGAGCTCAATTTTCTCCTTGTCGAGAGCGCATTGGCCGATGAGTCCCTCTCCCAAATGAAATCGCTTATCTTGTTCTTTGCCCTCTGAAGCGTAGCTGGCGAGTAACCTCAGCTGCGGGTCATTGATCGAAACATCGAGAACATAAAACTCCGCCTGACGCGCCGAAACGACGGGACAGAGTTCAGAGAGGACCATCCGCCCGACGGTGGCGAGATTGCGCTGACCTTGCAGCATGCGGCTGAATTTGGCGAGATTCGTCTTGAGCCAATCTTGCTCGGTGTTTTTCTGCGTCGTGTCACGCAGGTTGCGGATCATTTCATTAATCGTGTCCTTGAGCGCAGCGACTTCGCCCTGCGCGCCGACGGTGATCGATCGCGTCAAGTCGCCCTTCGTCACCGCCGTGGCCACTTCCGCGATCGCGCGAACTTGGGTCGTCAGATTGGCTGCAAGTTGATTGACGTTTTCCGTTAGAGCTTTCCAGGTGCCTGCGGCGCCAGGCACTTTAGCCTGGCCGCCCAATTGTCCTTCGACACCGACTTCGCGAGCCACGGTCGTCACCTGATCGGCGAAAGTCGCGAGCGTTTCAATCATTTCGTTGATCGTTTCGGCAAGTTCGGCGATTTCGCCCTTCGCTTCCACCGTCAGCTTGCGTTTGAGGTCGCCGTTGGCGACCGCAGTCACCACTTTTGCGATACCGCGAACTTGGGCCGTTAGATTGGCGGCCATCATGTTCACGCTTTCGGTCAAGTCTTTCCACGTTCCCGAGACACCCTCGACTTGAGCCTGTCCTCCGAGCTTTCCTTCCGTTCCCACTTCACGCGCGACGCGTGTCACTTCCGACGCGAACGACCGCAACTGATCCACCATCGTGTTGACGGTGTTCTTGAGTTCCAAAATCTCACCTTTCACGTCGACCGTGATCTTGCGCGAAAGATCGCCCGCGGCAACCGCCTTTGTCACATCGGCGATGTTGCGTACCTGGCCCGTAAGGTTTCGGGCCATACTATTCACGCTGTCAGTGAGATCTTTCCAGGTTCCAGCGACGCCAGGCACATCTCCTTGTCCACCGAGCTTGCCTTCCGTACCCACTTCGCGGGCGACGCGAGTCACTTCCGAAGCGAAGGATCGCAGCTGATCCACCATTGTATTGACGGTGTTCTTGAGTTCGAGAATCTCACCTTTCACGTCGACCGTAATCTTGCGCGAAAGGTCACCCGCTGCCACCGCCTTAGTCACGTCGGCGATATTGCGAACCTGATCCGTGAGGTTGATCGCCATGAAATTGACGTTGTCGGTGAGATCCTTCCACGTTCCAGCCACGCCCGGCACATCGGCCTGCCCACCGAGTTTTCCTTCCGTACCGACTTCGCGAGCAACACGCGTCACCTCAGATGCAAAAGACCGCAACTGATCCACCATCGTGTTGACGGTGTTTTTGAGTTCGAGGATTTCCCCTTTCACGTCGACCGAAATCTTGAGTGATAAGTCACCAGTCGCCACGGCCTTCGTTACGTCGGCGATGTTGCGCACTTGGCTGGTGAGGTTACTCGCCATGAAATTGACGCTATCGGTGAGATCTTTCCAAGTTCCGGCAACTCCTTTCACGTCGGCCTGCCCGCCGAGTTTTCCTTCGGTGCCGACTTCGCGTGCAACGCGCGTCACTTCCGCCGCAAAGGAGCTGAGCTGATCGACCATCGTGTTGATGGTGTTCTTGAGCTCGAGGATCTCGCCCTTGACGTCGACCGTGATCTTCCGTGACAGGTCACCATTCGCGACGGCGGTGGTCACCAGCGCGATGTTTCGAACCTGGGCAGTGAGGTTCGAGGCCATCGAGTTGACGTTGTCGGTGAGGTCCTTCCAGGTGCCCGCGACCCCTTCGACCTCGGCCTGCCCGCCGAGGCGGCCTTCGGTGCCGACCTCGCGGGCCACGCGGGTCACTTCGGCGGCGAACGACCGCAACTGGTCCACCATCGTATTGACGGTGTTCTTCAGCTCGAGGATCTCGCCTTTCACGTCGACTGTGATTTTCTTCGAAAGATTGCCCTTGGCGACAGCGGTTGTCACTTCGGCGATATTGCGCACCTGACTAGTCAGGTTGC
>JBKJSI010000380.1:0-7727 GCA_046595915.1 Pirellulaceae bacterium | reverse complement strand
CGAACAACACGAATGGTCGCAAGGCGCTGGTCCCAAGATGAAGCAAATTCTGATGCGCGGCGTCGGCGTTCATCATGCCGGCGTATTGCCCCGCTATCGCCGAATCGTCGAGGACCTTTTCCAGCGAAAGCTCCTGTCCGTTTGTATTTGCACGGAAACCCTTTCCGCTGGCATCAATCTTCCCGCGAGATCGGTCGTCCTTCCAAGCCTGCTTAAAGGCCCAGCCGGCAAGATGAAGGTGATCGAGGCAAGCTCCGCGCATCAGATCTTTGGCCGCGCCGGTCGTCCGCAGTTCGATACACAGGGCTACATCTTCGCCCTCGCACACGAAGATGACGTCAAGATCATGCGCTGGAAGCAGAAGATCGATCAGATTCCTGAGAAGACGACGGACCCGGGACTTCGTGCGGCCCGGAAGAAGCTCGAAAAGGGTTGTCCGACTCGCCGAAGCACGCAGCAATATTGGCAGCCTGAGCAATTTGAGAAGCTGCGAATTGCTCCGCCGGGAAAGCTCTTCAGCAAGGGTGCGATTCCGTGGCGGATGCTCGCGCATATGCTCAATGCGTCGCCCGATGTCCGCCCCTTGCGCGAGTTAGCCGGAAAGCGACTGATGGATTCGGGCCATATTATGCAATCGCAAAATCAACTCGATCGCATGTTGCTGACATTGCATCGCGGCGGCTTTGTGAAGTTGACGCCCGAGCCTCCTCCTCCTCCAGTTCCTGAGGAGAAAAATGCACCCAAGCTCGAGGCGCCAAAGTCGAATGAACCTGAGCCGCAGGGAATGTTCTCCCGCGCGATCGACAAGTCGAAGACTTCTGCGCCGGGAGCCAAAGCCGACGCCGCGATAAAAGACAAATCCGGCGCGGACGAGGAGCGAGTTTTCATACCCGCCTATCAAGCTGAGTTCGCGCATCCCACACCGAAACTCGAAAAGCTCACCTTCTTGCGCAGCGTCAATCCACTCTACGGAGTCTTCTTAAGCGAGCAGCTTGCGACCGCGAGTGATCAGGAACGCATTCTCGCGCTCGAAAGTGTTTTAGAACTTCCTCGGTCGCTGCTCTATGCGGTTCGTGTGCCGCGGATTGATGAAATGCCGCCGGGGCCGCTCGCGCAAACGAAACTCGATCCGCTGCTCGTGCAACTGGGACTCGCGTCAGCCGAAGAACTTGGCGCCAAGCCGGCAGGCAATGCGGAAGGCGAGGAGAGCGATATGGATGACGTGCCCCCTTGGGAGCGTCCCAAAATCTTAACATTGGGCGATAAGCTCAAACTGCTTTTCGACTATGAGTATCCTGGCGTCGATGTGAATGTGACGCCCGTCTGGTCGGTGGGCGAGCTGCTGTCGTTTGAAGGGAATTTCAACAACTACATCACGAGCCGCAAATTGCAAAAGCAGGAAGGCGTGATCTTTCGCCATGCCCTGCGGATGATATTGCTGCTCGGTGAGTTTTCGCGATTGCCGCCTGAGGGGCTGCCACCAGAAGAATGGGAAGATCGCTTGCTCGGCATGGCCGATGTGTTGACGGAAGCCTGCCGCAAAGTCGATCCGGCGAGCACCGATGAAATGCTCGAAAATGCGAAAATCAAAATCGCTGAACTCCTGTAATCGCCACCATGTCCACGTTATCTTGATAGGCCCGAATTCGGTCCCGCATCGTCCAAGGCGCCCTCCCGCATGGCTTACGCAATTCACTGTAAGTCGCTAGTGAAGCGATATCCTGGCAAGCCGCCGGTCGAGGCCGTGCGTGGTCTCGATTTGGCGGTGCATGAAGGCGAGTGTTTCGGCCTCCTCGGCCCCAATGGCGCCGGCAAAACGACGACGATGGAAATCCTCGAAGGGTTGCTCGCACCTACCTCAGGCGAAGTCGAAGTCCTCGGCTACCGCTGGAACGGCCAAGAGCAACTGATTCGTGAAGCAATCGGTATCTCTCTTCAAGAGACGCGGCTGAACGATAAGCTCACCGTTCATGAGGTGCTGCGACTCTTTCGCAGCTTCTATCAAAACGGGATCACGCCTGAGGAAGCGATTCGCCGCGTTTCGCTTGAAGAGAAATCGAAGACCCGGATTGTGAATCTTTCCGGCGGACAAAAGCAGCGGTTAGCAGTGGCTGCGGCCATTGTTGGCGAACCCAAGTTGCTCTTTCTCGATGAGCCCACGACGGGACTCGATCCGCAGTCACGGCGGCAACTTTGGGAATTGATCCAAGGCTTTCGCACTGCGGGCCGGACGGTGATGCTCACCACGCATTACATGGATGAAGCAGAGCGATTGTGCGATCGAGTGGCAGTCGTCGATCAAGGCAAAGTGATCGCACTGGGAACACCTCGCGAATTGATCGCCCAGCTGGGTGGCGAGCATCTAGTCGACTTTCGACTACAAGAGGGCTCGCCGGTTCCTAGTGAAGGAGAGTTGGCATCGCTGCCTACCGCGCGCTCGGCGCGATTGCACGATACGACCTACACCATCACCGTCGAGGCGCCCCACTTAGCATTACCGGCTCTGCTTCAATTGTTGGAATCCAAAGGAAGCGTGCTTGCGAACCTGACCACCCGACATGCAACGCTCGAAGACGTATTCGTCGCGCTCACCGGCCGACACCTGGAGGAGGGCGCCAATGGCTCAAAGTAAGTACTTTCCGATTTGGGAGCTGTTTGTCACCCGCGTCCGTCTCTTTTTGCGTGAGCCGGCGGCGATCTTTTGGGTCTACGGCTTCCCGATTCTGATGCTTGTCACGCTCGGAGTCGCTTTTCGCGATAATCCACAGGAGAGCATCACTGTCGATGTGGTGGACGCGCCTACCGATTCACCGATTCTGAAATCTCTTGAGAGTGACAAGCGGTTCAAAGTCGTGACGGATGCGAAGGAAAATTGGAAAAAACGACTGCAATATGGCAAGACCGACCTCGTGATCGAATTCAACGACAGAAGCGCAGCGAGCGGATATCAATACTGGGAGGAGCCTCGTCGGGCCGAAAGCCGGCTTGCTCGCTATGCGGCTGATGCCGTGATCGCGAAGAAAGACACTTCGACTGCGGATAAGATCAATCATCTAGAAGCCGCCGGCACTCGCTACATTGATTTTCTGCTTCCCGGCATGATCGGGATGGGCCTGATGGGCGGCGGCCTTTGGGGCATCGGCTTTGTCGTCGTCGACATGCGTGTCCGCAAGTTGCTCAAGCGCTTTCTCGCCACCCCGATGCGACGTAGCGACTTCCTTTTGTCATTCGTCTTCAGCCGAATGCTCTTCACGCTGGTCGATGTCGTTGTGCTGCTCATCGTCGGCTATTTCATCTTCGGCAGCCGCTGCACCGGCGGCTACGGGAATTTCGCCATCGTCTGCCTCATCGGCGCCAGCAGCTTCGCCGCGATCGGCCTCTTAGTAGCAAGTCGCGCCGAAACTCTCGAAACGGTCTCGGGCCTCATGAACCTCATCATGCTGCCAATGTGGGTGCTCTCCGGCGTCTTCTTCTCTTCCGAGCGCTTCCCCGAAGTCGCCCAGCCCTTCATCAACTTGCTTCCCCTCACCGCCCTCAATCAGGCGCTCCGCGGAATTATGCTCGAAGGGGGCAACGTGGTCACGTATTGGCCTCAGCTGCTAATCCTTGCGGCGTATGCGGTCATTCCATTCGCGATTGCGCTGCGGATTTTTAAGTGGAAGTAAATAGATCGACGGGCCGCGATAACAAAATTGATTGACGCGCGGACAACTGAATCCTAAGATTGATCTACGCAAGAACTACTTGAGCAACGTGGTAAGGAATGCAAATGTCGACCTTCCAAGATGTGTTAACGGCTGCTCGTGAACTCGATGCGGATGAGCGACTATTGCTTGTATCTACCATTCGTGAGGAATTGGAAGAGGCAGATTGCGCAACCCCAGATCCGGAACTACTCGCCGAGTTGGAACGACGTACGAAAGATCTGAAAGAGGGAAGGACGAAAAGCAGTACCTTTGACGAAGTCCTTGCCCGGGCGAGAAAGGCTATTGGCGCAAATGAGTAGCGTCACGCTTTCTCCTGAAGCAGAACAGGACTTCACGGAAGCGCTCGAATGGTACACAAAACGAAGCGAACAGGCGGCAGAAGGTTTTGTGTCTGAGTTCAGGGCAGCACTTGCATCGATCAGCGATGCACCCAAGAGGTACGCCAAGTATGGAAAGCAGCATCGTTCGTACTCGATGCACACCTATCCCTATCAGATATTCTATTTCGAAGTTGACAGCCAAAATTGCGTGGTAGTTGCAGTATCTCATACGAGTAGGCGGCCAAATTGGTGGCGGAAACGCAAATGAGCAAATCGCCAAACTTTAATGATGCGAAGGCGCTTTGAATTGCTCAACTAAATTGCCACCAGCGTCGAACGGCAGAGCCCGAGGCGGCTGGATGATTTCTAAGTCGCTGCGATCTTGCGCCTGCCTCAAATAGGCCGCGGAGCATTCGACTTCCGCAACATCAAGCGTATTTCGAATCCACATTAGCTTGGCGTTTTCGGGCGCAACGTAGCCGATGGCCCCGAGGGCGGCGGCGAGCATTTCTTGATCGGTTTCGTAGTCGAGGGGCAGCATCGCGGCGGTGACGTGGCCTGCTGTTAGGCAATTGGTGCGGGTGTAGTGTTTATCCATGTCGCGCAACAGCTGGCTGCGGCAGAATTCGGCGATGCCGATGCCAGAGGCGTTTCCTTCGGATTGCAGAGTGAGGCGACGGACGGCGATTCGGGTGATTTTTGGGAATTCGCCTTCCCAAGCGACGTGGTCGTTGAACTTGCGTCCGACGACGTTGGTGTCGAAACCTGCGCCGCTAATGTTTTTTCCCATCTCATCGATGACCAAGACATCTGCTCGGTCGAAGGGAAGCCTTGGTAGCCAGCGTTTGGCGAAGACCAGCAGTTCCTTTTCGCGATCCTCGAATTCTTTTGGCCCAACAGCCTTGATGAGGGCTGTTTCGTCGTAAGCGTTTTCCACCACTGCGAGACCACCTACGATGCGGCATTTGCCCAGGACTTCGTTGGCCACGCTTCGAACAATTTGCCCAAAGTTGTAATTGACGATCACGCGGTGATAGACGCTGGCGCCTTCATGTTTGCCGAGGCCAATCAGCATCATCTTCATCAGGCCGCTTTCGACGTCGCCGGAGAAGCCGGTGTGTGGCTTGACTCGATTTACGACATAGACATGATCGGCGGCGAAGGCGATTTTATCGAAATGGACGGGGAAGCCTTCCTTCGCCTGACAGATGACGACGGTCTCCATGCTCGAGCGGATTTCGCAGCCGCAGTATTCCTCGGTGACGCCTAACTTGCTGAGAACCTTGACCTGTCCCTCTGCCGAGCCGCCGCCGTGGCTGCCCATGGCGGGGACGATGAAGGGCTTGGCGCCGATTGATTGAAAGTGCCGGACGACGGATCGCAAGATCAATGGGATATTCATAATTCCGCGACTGCCCGCGGTGATAGCGACCGATTGGCCATTTCCGATCACGTCGCCAAGGTGCAGGCGACGCATTTCGGCCTCGATTTCGGCCTCGATGTTCTTCACCGTAGGGCGTTCGAGGGATTGTCGAACGCGAAAAATCTCGGGAAATGCCGCCATAATGTGTCTGCCTAGCAGGAACGGGTGTTGCTAGCACAAAGTGCTATACCTTCTGGCGCGGCAAGGCAACTACAATCCCCGCCGCCAATTACCGAATTACCCCAATCTACGGATGGCGCAGGAGTTCAGGATGAACACCACACCCCCAGTTGCTGCGCCCGCAGCGCGCTCAAATCGATGGCCCAAACGACTGATGTGGACCATCGGCTTTTTGGCGCTGCTCTGGTTCGCTCCGGCCATTATCGCCAACAGTCCGTGGCGCGACTATGCCATCAACACCGCGCTGGGCAAAATCAACGGGCGCGTCGTTACGAAATCGGCCTCACTTTGGTGGTTTTCGCCGATGAATGTAACGGGACTGCGGATCGATGACCCGGATGGTAAACCGCTAGTTGATGTGGCGGAAATCCATGTGTCGAGGAGCCTTGTTGCGTTCCTTCTGGACCGAAGCGATTTGGGTGAAATTAGGATCGAAAAGCCAAGTTTCCATCTGATCATGAGCGATCAATCGAGCAATTTGCAAGATGCGCTCTTGCCGTTAATTGCGAATGCGAGGAGCGACAGCGGCGCGGCGCCCAAGTTTTCGATCATGGTCGACGGAGGCGCGATCACGATGGACGATGAAATTACTAGCAAGAGCTGGGAATTTCAGGGGCTAATGGCGGAATTTCAATCGAAGGATAGCTCGGCTAAGCGGTATGTTTTCAAAGCCAAAGGAACTTTGAACGCTCCCGGTGGTGCGCCATCGGCATTTGAAGGGGCTGGCGAAGTTAGCGCCAAGGCTGGCGAAGGAATGTCGGGTGAAGTGCAGCTAATTGCTTCCAAATTGCCGCTCGATGCAATAACTCCTTGGCTGCGGCGATTACCTGATCCCGTTCGAATCGAAGGCGCTCTCTCGGGCGAGGCGACTTATCGGTGGACGGCTGCCAATCAACATGCGTTGGGGCTTAAGCAGGTTGCAGCGGAGACGCTGGCGATTACTGCGCCGAAGCAGCTTGGGCCTGCGACCTTTGCGCTAAGTAAGTTGTCGGCTCAAGGTAAAATTGCGATCGATTCGGAACGAGTGGTGTTTGAAGGCTTCTCGCTCGATTCCACCGCCGCCAAAGTCGAGGCGACGGGAGGGGCTAGTCTACAACTGATCACCCAAGCTGGCGACCTTACTCAAGTGGGCGCATTGCTGCGCGACGAAGATCTGAAGTTCAAAGCAGAGATTGACGTAGCGGCGGCCGCTCAAGCGTTTCCTGAGTTGCTTCGCATTCGGCAAGGCACCGAAGTGAAGTCGGGCAAGCTCTATTTTGACCTCGATTCAGTCACGCAGGATGAGAAGCGCACTTGGACGGGCGGCATGAAGGCCGATGCGTTGACTGCTCAATACCAAGGAAAATCGATCGTCTGGGAAAAGCCGGTCGATCTGACTTTTGCAGCACACCAAAGTAAAGATGGGATCGTCGTCGATCAACTCAAATGCGATTCAAGCTTTTTGAAGGCGACGGGCTCTGCGACGGGGCAAGAGGGGAATTTTCATGCGGAAGCGGATTTAGCGACGCTGCATTCAGAGCTTTCGCGATTTGCCGATTTGGGAGATTTGCAGCTTCGAGGCAAGTTGCAAGCCCGCGTAGATTGGAAGCAATCGCGTGGGGATGCCATTCAACTTATCACCGATTCACGGATCGATAATTTCGAGATTCGCATGCCGGGAAAGAAGCCCTGGGAAGAGCGCGAACTTACCATTCAATCGACGATAGGGCTAAAGCTCCAAGGCAGCGAAATCACTCAAGCAACCGCCGGTGATTTGGCGATTGTCTCGGGTCGCGATCGGCTTTCGGTGGTGCTCCTTTCGCCTGTTACTGCTCCATTTACCAAAGCTGAATGGCCCGTTCGGCTTGAAGGGAGCGGGAAGCTTGAGACTTGGAAATCTAGACTAGAGAATTTTTTGCCCATCGCAGATTGGGAAATTGGCGGGCTATTTACGCTGCAAGCGGAAGGGGCATTTGCCAGCAATGAGATTAGCTGGCGAACGGCTCGCGGGAACGCGCAACAGCTGAAGGCATTTGGACCGTCGGTGTACATTCAGGAGCCGCGGATTGAGCTGCTTGAATCGAAAGGCCGAGTCAATTTGGCAAGTGGCGAGGTTCA
>JBKJSI010000351.1:0-3853 GCA_046595915.1 Pirellulaceae bacterium | reverse complement strand
GGTCGAGGGAGTGGCTTACGTCCTCCTAGAAAAAGGAGGAATGAAAGCGACTCAGCCACAAGTCTCTGTGCAAACCCACAGCCAACTCTCCCATGCGGATGGCCCATTTCCCTTGCGTCGAATTGCCATGCGAGTCGCTCAGAAAAGGCTACCGCAAGGCGAGGCCGAAGGAGCGGCGATCGTCAACGAAAGCGTGAGGACCGAATTTGAGAAAGAACTCGCCGCCGAAGTTGCAAAGGTCAATGAGAAGTTGAGTGACTATGAGAAGGCAATCACGCTCCTTAAGCGACTTGATATTGCGCCCTCCGATGTGACCACGGCCATGGTGCAGAACAAGCTTGAGTTAGGGATGCGGTTTACCGATAGCGGCGCTGACGCACTCCCGCTTCGCCAAGGTGGAGAAGGCGAGCGGGCCTTCGAAATCGCGCTTCACGAGACTTTTCTAAGTGCCTTCCCACGCAAGTTTCTTAATGGTATTTGGTGGTCTGCCGAGGATTTCCATCGTCTCCAAAAAGACTTGACTGGAGGCAAGAGTGACGAAACCCTCTTATCCACCGCTAAATTTGGCTGGGGGGCGCGATGGGATTGGCGTGAACCGGTGTTGACCACCATCACGGCCGAAGCGATTGAGTGCGAACTTCGCTTTTCGCAAGCGAGGATGAATGATCAGTGGGTAAAGGGAGGAATCGTCGTAACCGCAAGATTCAAGCCGAGGACTATTGATGGAAGGGTTGAATTTCAGCGCATTAGTGATGTCGAGGTTCGATCTCGAAAGCAAGACGAAGTTCTCTCGACAGAGGAGGTCGCCTTCTATAAGAGCCAATTCACCTTTGTGTGTGGAGACGCGATTCCGCTAGATCGATTAAGCCCGCCTGCAGGCATCGGCATCAGCGCACTTTCACTCTTTACCACTTCCGATATCTCGCTGGAAAAAGGCTGGATTAATCTGCATTTTCAAAACACCGAAGCAAAGCTGCCTGCTATTCTGACGACGAACAAATGAGATGAACGAGGAGGCGCTTTCCGGGCAATTTGTCGAGCAAAAACATTCCGGGCGACACTCTGTCACGGTATTTCATTAAGCCGGCTGGAGCCTACAGGCGGGGTTTGGCCATGAATTGCGAACTTCAGTCATATGAGCTGCAGACCTGCTGCTCCGTTTAACTTGATTCTGAATAATCTGGCACGACGCGTGAGGAGTAGTTTCGCGACCCCTATTCAAAGGAGAATATCTATGAATTGGGACGTACTTAAAGGTGACCGGAAACAATTCAAGGGCAAGGGCGTCAAACTTGGGCGCAGTTGACCGATGACGAAGTTGAAAAAGCTCGAGGCAGGCGCGATCAATTCGAAGTGGTGTTGCAGAAGCGGTATGGCATCGCTCGCGACGAAGTAAAACGCCAAGTGGACGAATTTGGGAAGAATTGCAATTGTTAGCTCCGTCGGGACGATCCAGGGCGAGAGCAAAGTTCTATTTTCGACGGGCCCTTATATATGCACCGTTGCGTAGAAGCCTTGCCCAGCGCCCTAATCGATAAAATGCCGTCACGCCCGGTTTTAATTTGAGGAATGGTAGGTAAATAAAGCTTGCCTACACGTGACGAATTGACTCAACTGGGGATTACGGCTGACGCTCTTGGCATAAGGTGTGGCTATAGTGGCACTTCTAGCTTCCAAGAGCACAATCGGGGGCTAAATATCCATTCTCGCGAGGACGAAATGGCGGATTTACAGATGCTCGCAGCTCAGAAGGGCTCCACATCTATTGGGAAGGCCCGGATTTTGGTCGTAGACGACAACCAGGATGCTGCGCATACATTGGCCCGCCTTCTTAACTTGATTGGCTACTCGGCGAGTTCTGTTTTTGACGGCGAAGCCGCCATCATTGCAATTGAGAATTTCAGCCCCACCTTGGTATTTCTGGATCTGTGTATGCCGGTGATGGATGGCGTCGAAACGGCAAGGCGTATTCGCGAGATGCCCAATGGTCGCGAGATCATCTTAGTCGCTCTGACTGGCCATGAGCGCGAAGAGGATATCGCGCGCACTCGGGCTGCGGGATTTGTAACCCATTTGGTGAAGCCGGTAAATCTCGCTCTTCTCGAGCAATCGTTGTGTGAGTTGGTTGGTCTACCCGCGGAAGGCCGCCGTCCCTTTCCAAAATAGGCGACTCAAAACTACTGCGACATATTGACCTAGACAAGCGTCAATAAAAGTTGATCTTGATGAGCAGAGTTTAATTCATCTGCAACGTCGCGGGTTTTTCGCCGACTTACACCCGAAGTGCACACCTCTTAGCGAAAGGAACGCGGCGCAGTCTTTGCAATGGTTTTGGGTGTTGCAAAACACTCGGCTCAATGAGGTGAACCATGCATGGCCACGCCAAACCACTTCCCTCAGCAGAGCTATGGTCTGAGCATGAACATGTAGCTTCGCATGTAGAATTGGAGGCGAAGAAGCTACTCGTTGCCGCTGGTACCTCCGAAATCGCCAAGCATGCAATCGATTTGGCCTCTGGTGTCGATGCAAGCGGGGCTGACCAAGGTGAGGCGCTAGCCGAGGCGATTGGTTTTCGCACCTATCGCGCGCTGCTGGAATCCTCAACCCACGGGCCCAAGATTGGCGACCGCCAATGGTATGTCACCTCGATCTGTCCAAATGAGTGGATTCTCTGGAATGACCGAGACCATGCGGTTGTCGGCGTATTTGAATCGAGCCATGAAGCGTTCGTCGCTACTTCTTGATCGGCGTAGCCACCTCAACTCACGAAACCTGTTCGTCTTGCGGGCGGTAAGCCATGGTTCGCGTGAAGCACGCTGTCATCTCGTCGACTCGGCTGCTTTGAGATGAGATCGCGGCACATTCCTTGCACAGGTTTGAGATAGTTACCTATTGCAACTGTTGTTGCAGCTTCACTACCTATTTAGGGGAGACTTGAGTCATGTATGAAAAATTGAGTCAAACGGCTTTGGTTCTCGTTTCCTTCGTCACTATGCTCAGCGAAGGGGTATTGGTCGTTGAAAAAACAGATCGAGGGATCATCTCAGCGGTGACCGTCGCCAAGCTAACCATGACGGATAGCGAAGGAAAAAATGAGCATGCCTATGTCATCCCTATGGAGGCTAAGGTCATGCTCAACGACAAAGAAGCAAAGATTACTGATCTGCAAAAAGGGGATGCCGTGACGGTGACAATGGGGTTGGAGGGAGAAGTGGTCTCGGTCTCTGCGAAGCGAACAAAGAAGGCGGACCCTAGCGCGAATAAGCGTAGCGAATCGGTCGAGGCAGCGCCTGTCAGTAAAGACCTTATTCTCCTCTGGGTCGATTGCACGCTATCGTTCGTCCCTTAGTCCATGTCGAAGTACGTACCTCGAATTACGAATTGTGAGAGCGCGCGGTTTGATCTTGAGCGAGAGGTTCATCCGTGTGGCGTTTTGCTTTTCAGGTCCAAATTGTCGCATGGCATCGCCATCAGACAAATTGTCGGCTGGCCTGGCACTCCTGTTTCCAGCGATAGCCTCGCAAGGTGACGCAAACTCTACAAAAACAGGGTGTTTTAGAAAGTCCGCGGGATGAACGAAACACTTGGCACGTGACCTGCAATTAGAACTCGCAGAGCTCAATCGAGATTAACGAAACCAAACCAAGAAAGAAGGAGGACGAAAATGAAACGCAGCTTTCTGCAATGGTTTGGCGCTACTCTCCTTGGTCTATCGCTCTTGCTCGGGAATGGAACCGTAGCGAAATCACAGGAGTATTGGAGCCCCTACCAATCTGCGTACGTTGGCCCCTATCGCTCGTACTACAGTCCGGCCCCTGGTTACTCTTCGTATTACTACAGTACGCCGAGTACC
>JBKJSI010000310.1:0-7718 GCA_046595915.1 Pirellulaceae bacterium | reverse complement strand
CCGGAGTGATTTTAGTCCTTGCTCGAAGCAAAGCGTTAAACTCGGCCCCATTCGCCAAGTCTTCCTTGGCTCGCAAACTGCTAGCAATGACGAAGACGCATATGCTTAACGCAAGTCCCGCAGTTTTTGTCAAAATGAAGCGGTGACGCCATCCTGTCATCGTGAAAACGCCCCCTTCCGACCGGCACATCCCTAATGAACCGCTTTTTTTTGAACGCACTTTAGATCTTACTCGTAATCGACAAGCGGGCCAATTGTCGGCATCCGGCACTCCAATTAGACTCGAACGGAGCCGAAGGAGCTGCGCGACCCACGCCGCCATTTTCGGTCCTTACGGAGGTCATTGCCTTGGCTGATGAGTCGCTGCGCCGATCGCTGCTGGAGCGGTTGTATCGGGATTATTTGGATCATGAGGATACGCCTCGGTTCCTGAGTTTGGTTTCCAAACGCTACACCAATTCGACCCTCGAGCGGATCGCCTTAGCCGGCGACCGTCAAGAACGCCGCGCCGCCGTCCTTGCGCTAGGCTTTCTTGGAAATTACGAATCCAACGCCGCCCTCGGCAAATCACTGCATGATGACGACCGCGTCGTCCGGATGATCGCCGAGAATTCCATCCGAGAAGTCTGGTTCCGCTCCGGTTCCGATGTGAACCGTCGCACGTTACATCAAGTCGCCAAGCTCAACGAAGGTCGTCGCTATAAAGATGCCCTCCGAATCGCCAATCAACTAATCGAAGACGCCCCTTTCATCGCCGAAGCCTGGAATCAGCGCGCGATCGCTTACTTCCAATTGAAGAAATACGCCGAATCGGCAGACGACTGCCATCAGGCGCTGGAAATTAACCCCTATCATTTCGGCGCCGCCGTCGGCATGGGGCATTGCTATCTCGAACTCAGCGACGCACTTGGTGCGCTTGAAAGTTTCCGCCGCGCCCTTCGCCTGAATCCAGACATGGAAGATGTCCGCGGACAAGTGACATTCCTGGAACGTCAGCTCGAAGAGAGCTAGACTGCTGCCGGTGACTTTGTCTCCTCCCGAGATAGAATGATGACCTCCGCGCCGATTTTGATTCTGGGCGGAGGCATCAACGGCGCGGCGATCGCCCGCGAATTGGCTCTTAATAAACAAGATGTCGTCCTCGTCGATCGCGCCGACCTTGTTTCCGGCGCAACCGCTTATGCAAGCCGCCTCATCCACGGCGGCCTCCGCTATCTCGAGTATCGCGAAGTCGATCTCGTCCGTGAATCGCTCGCGGAGCGCGAGAGACTTTTACGGGTCGCACCCGATTTTGTGCGCCCATTGGAACTGGTGATTCCAACCGAATCCCGCTTCGGCGGCTGGCGATCGGCGGCGGCGAACTATATGGGCTGGAAGTGGATCGCGCCGAAGAAGATCACCAAGCGCGGATCGTGGATCGTCTCCACCGGTCTGCGTATGTACGACCGACTTTCGCAGCCCTGTTCCTTACCCGGATTTCGCACCGCTCCTCGAGGGACTACGCCCTTCGGGCGACTTGGCGGTGCGGCCGAGTATCGCTGGTTTTGCAGCTATTGGGACGCCCAAATCGTCGCACCCGAACGGTTCACCATAGCGCTGCTTCGCGATGCCGCCAACGCAGCCCAGGCAAATGGAACTCGATTCGAGGTTTTGCCCTATCACGACGTCCACCGCGACGGCCAAGACGTTTTCATGCGCAAATCACCCAACGGCCACGCCGAAGCCATGCGCCCCGCCGCCATCATTAATTGCGCCGGCGCATGGGTCGACGAAGCTCTCAAATGTATCAATGTCTCCGCCCCACGCTGCATGGGTGGCACGAAAGGCTCGCACCTGGTGACCTTTCACCCGGGGCTCAAAGAAGCGCTTGGCCCACAAGGCGTCTACGCCGAACCTCCTGACGGCCGACCGCTATTCTTACTGCCCTTCATGAACGGCACGCTCGTCGGAACAACCGACCTGCGTTACGAAGGCACCCCCGGCGAAGCCGTAACCGACGACGCCGAAGTCGCTTACCTCCTCGACGCCATCAAAAGCATTTTCCCGGCCGCGGGCGTCACCGAAAAAGATATCGAAGCCGTCTACTGCGGCGTGCGTCCACTCCCCTATTCCCCCAAAGGCGGCGCAGCCTCGATCACCCGCCGGCACTGGACCCAGCATCACAAGGACTCCCCGATCCCACTTTGGTCAGTAATCGGCGGCAAGCTCACAACCTGCCGCTCGCTGGCGGAAGAAACAGCAGCGGAAGTGTTAGTCGCACTCGGGCGCCCCTTCACTCCACTAACTCGCGAACGAGCGATTGCTGAGAGTTCAAGCAAGAAGGACATCGCTGCGATTTGTCGCGATGAATGGGTCACGCATTTGGCGGACCTGGTTGAGCGAAGACTGTTGGCCCAATTCGACCCGGTCTTTGATGCGGCGGCGATGGAGTGTTATGCCGATGCGATGATTGGCGCTGGTGCGTTTACTCAAGACCAGCGCGAGGCCGAGATCGGCGCCGCGAAAAAGAGGATGACCGCCTTTTATCGAAAGCGGTCATTTCTCACGGCCTAGCGAATTCGTACCGGCTCACGGAATCTGCAAATGCTGCTTCAGAAAGAGCGTTTCTACCGCGCGTAGATAATCCACGTTTTCCTTCTTTTGGAAGCCGTGGCCTTCGTTGTCCGCGTAGACCGACCAGACGGGTTTACCTTTGCCTCTTACGATTTCGGCGATTTGTTGGGCTTCGGAGAATGGTACGCGGGGGTCGTTTTTGCCGTGGACCACCATGAGGGCGCTTTTGATTTCGGCGGCGCGGTGGACGGGGCTGATTTTGTCGAAGACCTTCAGCATTTCGGGGTCGCGTTCGTCGCCATATTCGGCGCGGCGGAGGTCGCGGCGGTAGGGGGCGGTGTTTTTGAGGAAGGTTACCCAGTTCGCGATCCCGACCGTGTCGATGCCGGCGCGGAGGCGGGCGCCGTGGTGGACTAGCGAGGCGAGAACCATGTAGCCGCCGTAGGAGCCGCCGGTGACTGCGACGCGCGAGGAATCGAGCTCGGGCTGTTTGGCGATCCAGTCGAGCAGGGCGCCGATGTCTTTGACGCTGTCTTCGCGCTTGGGGCCGTTGTCGAGTTCGAGGTAGGTCTTGCCGTAGCCCGACGAGCCGCGGACGTTGGGGCAGATTACCGCGACGCCGAGTTCGTTCACCCAGTATTGAATCGTCGACGAGAAGGCCGGCTGGTACTGCGCCTCGGGGCCGCCGTGGATCATGAGCACGACCGGAACACGCTCGTTCGCCTCGACGTTTTTGGGTTTGAAGTAATAGGCGGGGATTTCGCGGTTGTCGAACGAGGGGAACGCGATGCGGGTGGGCTCGACGAACTTCGCGGGATCGATGCCGCCGACTTCGCTGTAGGTCCAGCGGACGAGGTCGCCGCCGTTGATGCTGACGCTATACGCGTCCGCAGGCGCACTCGGCCGGGCGAGTGTGAAGCCGAGCTTTTCGCCGTCGGGCGAAAACTCGATGCCGGAGATCACGCCGAGCGGGGTCGAGATTTCGGTTCGCTTGTCGCCGTCGAGCAGGTAAAGCTTGCTCGCGCCGTCTTGGTTCACCGTGAAGGCAACGCGGCCCGATTTTTTTTCGACTTCGATCGCTTCGACGTCCCAGGCGATGTCTTCGGTCAGCCATTGATACGCGCCGGAATCGATGTCGTAGCGGGCGAGTTGCTGGAATTCGCTTTGGGCGTCGCTCGCTAGGTAGATTTGATTGCCTGAGGCGGCGAAGGCCATTGCGCCGACGGAGGCTTTCTTTTTTCCGGGGTGATCGAGATCGGTGCGTTTGCCTGTGGCGATATCGAGCAGCGAAAAATAGCTCTCGTTGATCGACACGTAGCGTTGCAGGAGGAGCGCCTTGCCGTCGAGCGACCAGTCCATCGCGTTCCAGAACTGGTTCTCCGCCTGCATCAATAGCCGCATCGAGCCGGGCTTGCGGGGGTTGGCGATGTAGAGGTCGGTGTCGCGGCCGTTGCGGAGGTTACTGGCGATGAGGACCTCGGAGCCATCCTCGCGGGCGGCTTGCAGTTCGTTTCGTGATTTACCGTCGGTCAGCAGTGTGGTCGTGAGCTTTTCGCGGTCGAGGATGAGCACCTGCGTGTTTTCGTTTCCGCCTTGGCTCATGGAGAGGAGGATCGTTTCGCCGGCGCCTTTCAAGAATCCGCCTTGAACGGGTTCGTCGAAGAAGGTCACCTGCTCGCGGCGGCCGCCTGGTTCATAGACGCGGTAGAGTTGGACCGAGTTGCCGAGGCGGGTGCCGATGAGGATTCCTTTGCCGGCGGGATCCCAGCCCTCAAAAGCGGCGGTGCGGATGCCGGCGTATTGGCGGAGTTTTTCGGCGACTTCGGTGGGGACGCTGGGGACGTTTTGAGCTTCAATCGCGGAAGGGCGGCGGGGGTCGATGGCGGTGGTTGGCGGCACTGCGGCGGGGGCGGGTTTTTCTTGGGGGGCGGGCTTGGGTTGTGCTAGCAGTGGCGCGGTAAACAGGGCGAGGCAGGCGACGAGGCAAAGACGCTGCATGGATGGGACGCTCCGGACGGCTGGAGATTGGGCGGCGGGAGTTTTGGAGGGCGAAACGCCATTGTAGCGGGAGAGACTTGCGCGCGGAGACGGATTGAAAAGGGCTTGTTTTTCCAAACTTGTAGTCTTGTAGTCTTGCGCGCTCTCGGGCGGTGCGCACCACTGGCGCGCATGATTGGACAAGTTTTGGAATGGCAAGGAGTTATGACGATTTTTGGAGAAACGGATTGTTTTTGCGAATGCGCCCAAGTGGCCCAACTTGGTCACTCTCAGGGGATGTGGTCAAGTTCGATGGTCAAAGTTCGCGAGAGGCACGTGCAGTAGGGGGAGCAGAAGTTGGTGGCGATGGTGGCAACGGTGGCAAGCACTCGGAGTTGTTGGCAGTTGCTGGCCATTGGCAGCAGATTCGGGCGCAATTGCAGGTGCAGATGATTGTCAGTATATTTTAAATACTTTTTTAACCGCAGAGGACGCAGAGAGCGCGGAGGGGGGTGGAGCGGCGCCGATTTGGTGGCTGTGTCTGGGTTAATGGATTTTGTTTGGCCTTGTTTTTGAGTTCATGAGACGGGGCAACCCGAGGAACTCTTTTTCTACGAATGTTTAAGTTGATCGATCCAGTAGGTTTGCTTGTGGCCGCGGGACTCGAATTCGGCTTTCCAGCATTCCGCGTCCGGCTTTGAAGTCGGCTGGCCGATTGCCATGGGGTTGCCGTCGTCTCCCATTCGCATCAATTGCCATTGAGGTTGGTTTGCTGGATCGAGTAACGATTCTGGATAACGTTTGAAGGTCCATTCTCGTTCGCGGTGGAACACATCGCTTGGGAATTCGATCAATTTCGCATTCCAACCAGCGAGGTGGCGGCGAGCATGGTGCGCGTTCCACTCCGTTGCGAGCACCGTTCCGGGCGGCAATATCCGCGGCGGCATGCCGTGCAGAAACTCAAATCCAACTTGCAAGCCGCATTCGAATTCGATGGCCCAGTAATCGGCGTCTCCTAAGCCGTCTACCCAATCGACGACTGGATCAACCTTGATCCAATGGTTGAATTCTTTGCGAGGGAAGTTTATCTGGAAAAGTTCAATCCAGGGGCGATCTTTGTTGCCGAGGTTGGTTTTTACATCGAGGATCTTCATTGGAGGGCTTCTTGTGGTTGCGCCGCTCGGGTAGCAACCGCTGTCGTTGACAGCCGTTTTTGGACCAGGACGAACGCTCTTTCGACGGAGCGAAAGGGGCGACACTGGTTTATTCGCCAATCCTAAGCGAGTACGCCAATCGATGCCACCCGCTACAAATCGAGGTAGTCTCGGATATTCATGGCGCCGTGAAGAATGGAGATGATCTCAATCGATTCTTCGGAAACGACTTCGTAGAAAATACGATAATGGCCAAAAATGAGTTCGCGAAGTTCTCGCTCTGCAGGAGCGAGCATTTGCTGTCCTAGTCTTGGGAATCGTTTCAGCCGCTCGGTTCGCTCGAAGATGGCATCGACGACACTCGCCGCGGCGATAGGATCGGTGCGTGAAATGTATTCTTTGATGACTTCGAGGCGATTGATGGCGCGCAGCGTCCAAGTCACTTGCGCCATGAATCGATCCTCTTACGCACTTCCTCGCTGGTGATCACCTTGCCTTCCGCAGAATCTGACATTCCCAGGTGGATTTCTCGCGCGCTAAAGAGTTCTCGTAAGATCTCATCAAACGTGCTGTCCTCGGGCTGATTGGAAATCACGTCGATCATGTATTCCTTGATGGAAGTTGTCGGCTTGACGGACGCCATTGGAATCCCTTTTTTTGCGGTTGTATCTCGCCTTCGCGGCTGTTGTTTAATGTACCATCGGAGTTAAGGAATCTCCAAATACGGTTTCAAATCGGGCTCTGACAGCACACGGGATGGAGCTGTTTTATCGAGGACTTTTAAGGGAGGGGGCCGGTAGGCGCCCACGCCAACCAATGCCACCCCATCTCAGTCAATTTGAATCCATCAAGCTCGAAACACCAAACACCAGCCAAGCGATCAAGGTTGGCACATTAATCATCGCAGCAAAGTACAAAATCCCCAACCCAATATTTGCCGTTCCACTAGGCTGGCCGGATTCAAGGATGCTGAATAGGACGTAACTAGCTAAAGCGAGGACGAATAGGCTGCCCGGAAATACGGACAAGCCTATTGCGATCCACTTCGTCCAGTTGCGTGGCGATTTCAAACGGTCACCTACTTCCGAATCTGCTCAAAGTAACCCCGCGAGTGACTTCGAGTTCTTCGTCTAGCAAATCCACCTACTTAGAGGCCATCCGGAAACGGGGACAGGCACCCTTCACCTTGTGACAGCATAGGCTTAATACCACGACAACCGGGAGCCAGTCCCCGTTTCCGGATAGTTTCTTAGTGTACCCGCCAAGTCGTTCGAGCGCCCGCATGCGATGCTAGGGAGCGATTTCGATTCGCATCAGGGTAATTTTCGCAATGGCGCTGGCATCAGGTCGGAATTGAAAGTGAAGCACGAATTCTGGGAGGTCGTAGCGATCCCAAGGACCGAATTCTCCAAGTATTAAGTCGACGAATCCCTCGCCGCTGCGGGAAGGATCGCCGAAACTCGCACGCACCTGGCTTCTAGAAAGATTGAATGGAATCTCGGAAAGAATGATCGAGTCAAGCAACTCCGATTCCAAAAAGATGCTTGTTACCGTTTCATCCGCCAGACTGCAATTGAACTGCAAGCTACCCCCGCCAAAAACATAACCCACTGTAGGAGGCTCATCGTCGGCGTCGCCCCATCGATCTACAGGCCGGCCAGCGAGCTGCAGCGATTGGAGTAATGACGAGGCTGGCTTTCCCAAAAAGTCGGCCATCTTCATTGCTTGCATCACAACGTGCGGTCTTCGATTTGGGGATGGGATGATTACTTTGGCGTCGTGACTTATAGGGTTTCTTGCGGCTGTGCCGGACCGGTAGGCGAGTACGCCAACCGGTGCTACCCGACTTGTAATGACAGTTGGTTCATGTATTGGGGTAGCGAGTTGGTACGGGAGGTCGCTCTTGCTCAGAGCTTCTTGCGGCTGCGCCGCACCGGTAGATGAGTACATCAACCTGATTCTATGAAAGAGCGGCCCTCGTGCGATGATGATAGTACGGCGTATCTTTCGATCGCCAAAGCATCTCAACAGGAG
>JBKJSI010000297.1:0-5121 GCA_046595915.1 Pirellulaceae bacterium | reverse complement strand
TCCAAAAATCGCTTCGTCAAGCTCTTTGGCTTCTAAGTATTGGGACTGGGCGGCGACAAGAGTGTCTCCAAGCGAATCGAACGAGGCGGCAAGATCGGCGCGGCTCTTCGATTTGATCCACAAATCGACCACCATCGTTTCAAATTGTTCGTTCTCATCGAGATTACCGAGAATCGAGCCGACCTCGCCGACGACGAGCTCAAACATCCGCAGTTTCTCATTCAGCACCGAGAGAATCCGCTCCTCGATCGAACCGGCAGTGCAGAGGTTGAAGATGAAAACGTCGTTTTTTTGACCATATCGGTGAACGCGTCCGACGCGCTGCTCGATGCGCATGGGATTCCAAGGCAAGTCATAATTGATCAGCGTGTCGGCAAATTGCAGATTGCGCCCTTCGCCGCCGGAATCGGTGCAGAGCATGATGTCGACCTCATTTTTTAGCGCCGCGACGGCTGCATCTTTCTCCTCGGCGGATTGCTCTCCGGAAAAGGTGGAAAAGGGCATTCCCTCCTCTTCGAGCAGACCTTTGAGATGCGACAGCGTTCGCAAAAAGCCGACAAACACCAGAATCTTGTGGCCTTTTGACTGCCGCAGAAGCTCGACGAGACGTTCATCCTTAGTCGATCGACGAATGCTCCAGGCTTGCTCCGCGATCCGCGCAGCGCTCGGTGATTCCAAAGCGAGTTTTTCGAGCGAAGCCGCCAGCGTATGCGGATGGCTTCCCTCGGCGGCGAGGAGGCTGGCGAATTTCATCCGCGAAACAAGCGGTCCCTCTTCCGCTTCCACTGCGGCGTCATCGCCTTCGTCGTCGTCGTTCTTCTTCTTCACGGAAAGTCGGTCACCCAGCTCGCGAAGATAGGCATAAAGTTGGTCCAGGAATGCTTGCTCCTGAACCCCCGGTTTGGCGATGACGGTTTGGGCATAGCGCGGCGGTAGATTGATATTCACCAGGCTTCGCGTATTGCGAATCATCAGTTCGCTGAGCAAGGACCGCAATCGATGGCGGTTGCGAGGATCGCGGGGATTGCCGCGCGTTACATATTGCTTCTTGAAATCGGCTTCCGTGCGCAAATGCCCGGGCGAGAGCAGTGTCAGCAGGTTGTAAAGCTCAAGCAGGTTATTTTGCACCGGCGTCGCGGTAAGCAGGAAGGTGTATTTCCGCTGGAGCGAATCGACGAACCGCCAATTGAGCGACGTGCGATTCTTACAGTGATGGGCTTCATCAACGACCACCAGATCCCACGGCGCGGCGCTAATGAGCGGCGCGCGTTTTTTGGTCTTGGCGAAAGAGAGCGAGGCGAGAATGCGATCATTTTCCATCCAGAACTCGGGTTCATCCGAAATGGAGCTTCGAGGTGGGATGGTGAACTCGAGCCCAAATTTGCCTTGCAGCTCATCGCGCCACTGGCTGACTAAGGGCGCCGGAACCAAGATCAAGACCCGTTTTGCGAGCGAGCGCAGGAGGTACTCTCGCAGAAGCAAACAAGCTTCGATCGTTTTGCCCAATCCCACCTCGTCGGCGAGTAGCACTTTGCCGCGAAATTGGCGGAGCACTCGGCGAACGGTTTCGACTTGATGGGGAAGTTGCTCGACTCCTCGCAAGCCTTCCAGGCAAAGCAATTCATCAAAGCCGCGTAGCAAGTTGAGCCGCGCGTGCTCAAGTCGGAGCCGGAGGTCGAGGGGATTGGTCGTCGCCGTTGTTGCGTGCAGAGCGTGGGCGCGGAAGAGGATAGGAATTCCGCCCGGCGATGTCCAAGACTCAGGCCACTCCCTGCCTTCGGGAATTTGACCGAGCGTTTCATCCGGCGAAGAAACGATTGCCGAGGGTTTCATCGCCCCTCCTTGAGCTAGTGACATGTGGGCCAATGATTCGAGCGCCTGATAGTCTCGCGATTGGAAATGCGGTTGTCGAGCATCGCTAGCAACGTTTTTTGATCACGTCCCCGCCCGCTACATCTGCCCCCAGCCGAGGAAACCGCCGCGAAAATGGAGTAAATGTGCTGGTCCTAGCGATTCTGCGGCCAATTGACACGGTGACTAGGCTAGAGAAATGCAAGAACCGCAGACGGACGCGCGTTCTTTGAGCTACTGAGGCGTCGCGAGCAGGCTGCCCGCGCTTCACAGAATCGAACAGAAACGATTCGCGATGTTCACCGCTCGACATTACCTTTCGCTAAGCCTTTGCCTTTTGGTAACCGTATGCTCCGCGGCGCAGAGCTTCGGCGCTGATTGGATCGTCAAACGCTCGCGCTACACCCATGATCCCAACACCCAAGTGCGTGTGACGCAGTACTCGCCGATCGGCCCGTTCTACGCGAGCGACATGCCGAACTATCAAAAGAGCGGCTATCGCCAATCGCGCAGCTCGATTCAAGTTGGCCCGAGCGCAGATCACATTCACATCGTCGAAACTTGGGGACAGCCAGTCGAGCCCTACGGCCAGTGGCGCTATCCCTATCGCCCCTACTCCGCGCCTTATCAAGCTTGGGGCCCACCATACGGCGGTCTTAACGTTGGCGTCGGTTACGGCTACTTCCCACCCTACGGCGGCTTTGGCGGAGCCGGTCCTGGATTTGGCGCCGGAGGCGGTCCAGGCGGCGGAGTTGGCCCCGGCATGGGACCAGGAGTCGGTCCCGGTGGACCCGGCGGCCCTGGATTTGGTCCAGGCGGCGGCGGGCCAGGATTCGGTCCCGGCTTTGGAGGCGCCTACGGCGGCGGTTACTCCCCCAGCTACGGAGGCGGTTACGGCAACAATTACTATCCGCCCAACAACTGGACCAACCCCTTCAACGGCCCACCCGGAGTAGACGAATACTACCCCGACGCCCCGAGTCCCAGCCGACTGCAGCCTTGGGGCCCGCGAGGCTTTTAGTGAAACACCCGCCGCTTCACATACCCGCCGATGACATCATGCACCGGCGAGATGACCACAAACGCATTCGGATCGCGGTCATTGATCAATGACTGCACTCGCGTAAGTTCCAGTCTCGTCACCACACAGTACAAAAACTCGCGTTCCGCTTCGGAATAGCCACCGACTCCCTTCATTGCCGTCACGCCGCGGCCGAGTTCATTGAGAATCGCATCGCGGATCGAGGCGTTCTCCGATGAAAAGATCATCACGCCGTTGTAAGCCTCGATACCGTGCAGCAGATAGTCGATCGTTCTGAACGCGGCCAGGTAAGTGAGTACCGAGTAGAGCGCGGGCTCAACGCCCAAGAACCAAGCCGCAACAGCGAAGATCACCACGTTGAGGCCGAGGATCACTTCGCCCACCGTGGCCGCAGTGTTTTTACTGAGAATCAAAGCGAGGATTTCAGTTCCATCGAGCACGCCGCCGCCGCGAATGGCGAGCCCGACGCCCGCACCAACGAAGAATCCGCCAAAGATCGCCGCCAGAAGTTTGTCCTTGGTCGCCTCGGGAAACGGAATAAAAAGGCATAGCGACAGCAGGACAATTGCCAAGCCGCTCTTGATCGTAAAAGCTCTGCCGATGTGTTTGTAGCCGAGAAACAAAAACGGCGCATTGACGACCGCAATCAGCACTGCCAGAGGCATCCCGGTTACTTTGGCGATCAACATCGATACGCCCGTTACGCCACCATCGATAAAGTGATTCGGTAACAAAAAGCTAGTAAGCCCCATCGCGCACAACGCCGCGCCCGCCGCGATCTGGGTAACTCCTCCGATTTCCTTATAAACTTTCAAAACTTCAGCTCCTTCATCATTCGAGCGATGTGGCGGTTTTCATGCACCCGGCCTGAGGCCGATTTCGCACCGCAGCTTCGCGGCAATATTCCACTTCACGAGTTCAAAACGGCTTCTGCCGATCGTACCCCATATCGCCCGCTGATGACTGCGCCGCTTGACACGGCAATTCGTTTCCAAAGCGCCCTAACACATTAAAACACACCTGATATACTCTGCCCTTTGCCCCCCGCATGTCGCCGCAAGAAGATGGCTGATTCGCGAGGGGTTTTTGCGTTTAGCGCCTTCCCTCAAGGATGATCGAAGGTCGGCAAGGGGCTCGCAAATGTCGCAAAACGCGACCAGTGGCGGCAGTCATGCCGCGGAAGAACGAATCCTCGTCCTCGATTTCGGCGCGCAATACGCCCAGCTCATCGCCCGCCGCGTTCGCGAGCAAAATGTCTACTGCGAGATCGTCCGCCACGACATCTCGATCGAGGCCGTCAAACGCCACGCCCCCAAAGGCCTGATCCTCTCCGGCGGCCCGTCGAGCGTCTACGAACAAGGCGCCCCCAAGTGCGACCCCGGCATTTTTGAACTCGGCATCCCCGTGCTCGGCATCTGTTACGGCATGCAGCTGATGTGCGAAGCGCTCGGCGGCAAAGTCGCAAGTGCGCCGGCAAGAGAATTCGGCCGCGCGGAAGTCGAAATCACCAAAGCCGAAAACCTCCTCGCGGGCCTGCCACCCACGATGCAAGTCTGGATGAGCCACGGCGATCAGGTCGCCGGCGTCTCCAGCGACTTCGAACCCCTCGCCAAGACCAAGACCTGCCCCATCGCCGCCGTGAAACATAAATCACGGCCGATGTACGCCATTCAATTCCACCCCGAAGTCACGCACACGCCGCTAGGCGGGACGATTCTTAAAAACTTCGTCCGCACGATCTGCAACTGCCGCGGCGCATGGAAACTCGGCGACTTCGCCCAAGAAACGATCGACGCGGTCCGCAAGCGCATCGGCGAAAATGATCGCGTGATCTGCGGCCTCTCCGGCGGTGTCGATTCCGCAGTCGTTGCAGCCCTGCTCTACAAGGCGATCGGCCCACGCCTCTCCTGCATCCTCGTCGACCACGGCCTGCTTCGCAAAGACGAACAGACGCTGGTCGTCAACGAATTCACCAACCACTTCAAAACCGACCTGCATGTCGTCCAAGCCGAAGAAATGTTCCTCGAAGTCCTTCGCGGCGTCAAAGAACCCCAAGAAAAACGCCGCCGCATCGGCAAGGCCTTTATCGATTGCTTCAAAGCCGAAGCGAAGAAAATCAAAGGCGCCAAGTTCTTGGCACAAGGAACGCTCTACCCCGACGTCATCGAATCGGGCGCCGCCGTCGATGGCCCCACCGCGACAATCAAGCTCCACCACAACGTTGGCGG
>JBKJSI010000279.1:0-2660 GCA_046595915.1 Pirellulaceae bacterium | reverse complement strand
ACGCCCACCTTCGCCACATCGCGCAAGAGAACCGACTCACCCGCTTGCGTGTTGACGGGAAGTGTTTCTAAGTCCGAGGCGGAGTTCATCAGCGGTTGAGGAATTTCGATTTGCACTTGGTAACCAATCCCAGTTTTCGGATCGGGCCAATAGTTTTGCGCCAGGAACCGCGTGGAAGACGTTGCCGCAACGACGGAGCGGGCAACCTTCGCGGCGCTCGTGCTCGAATAGGCGCCCATTTCGCGATTCACATCGACGGTGACCGTCGGATAGTCGAGCGATTGGGCGATTTGCATGTCACGGAGCGACGTTGAGCCAGCAAGTTCCTTTTGTAATTCGCCGATGTAGGCTCGGCTTTCCTCCAAATTGGCGCCGCGAGCCGCAATCTCGATCGGCGTCGGCGAACCAAAGCTCATCACCTCGCTAACGATATCGGCCGGCTCAAAAGAGAAACGCAGTTCGGGAAATCGCTGAGCTAAAAGCGACCGCAACTCCTCCTTCGCAAGTTCAGTATCAATTCCTGAACCATGTCGTAGCGCGATCCGCAGAATCCCTTCCTCGGGACCGCGAGACCATTGATAAACGGCATTGATCGGGAAATTCGACGGAATCGTACCGACATAACCGAGTGTCAGGTCGACATTGCCCGCTCCAATATGCTCTTCGATCGTATCAAGGACGCCTAGCGCATATTTTTCAGTTGCATCAAAATGAGTCCCGTCGGGCGCACGAAACCGCAGGCGAAATTCTTGCGCTCCGCCGCTAGGAAAAATCTCCAGCCCCAAGCGTGGGCCCAGCCCAAGGATGATGGCCGCACAGCCTACCAGGTATCCCGGCAACACCAGCCATCGCAGCCGCACGAGCAGCCCGACGAATTGACCATATAGCATCGCGAAACGGTCAAAAAGCGAACGCTTCGAATGAGATTGGTGTGGCGCGTGCCGTCGCAAAAGCCAGACTGACATCACGGGTACAAAAGTGCTGGAAAGAAGGTAGGAAGCGATCATCGCAAAGCCAACCGCCAGCGATAACGGAACAAAGAGCCCGCGCGCCGCGCCTTGCATAAAAAACGACGGCACGAAAACAGCCAAGATGCAGAGCATCGCCAGCAAACGCGGGACAGCTGTTTGCGAATTTCCCAGTCGCACCGCAATTGAAACCGAATCGGTGTGCTCATACTGAGTGTGAATATTCTCAATTTCGACGGTCGCCTCATCAACCAAAATTCCGACCGCCAGAGCGAGCCCTCCCAGCGTCATCAGATTGATCGTTTGCCCGCACAGCCATAACCCCAATATCGACGCCATGATCGCCAGGGGAATGTTCATCACGACGACGAGCGCGCTGCGCCAATCCCGCAAAAAGAGGAGCACCATCAAGCCCGTCAATGCCGCGCCAAGCGCTCCTTCGGTAAAAAGGCTGTTGATCGCACGTGTAACATAGGGAGATTGGTCGAACTCGAAGGAGACTTTGATGTCACTCGGAAGCTCGGCCTGCATTTTTGGTAGCGCCGACTTGATTTCATCAATCACACTCATCGTCGACGCTTCGGCGCGCTTCGTTGCCAGGATGTAGACGGCGCGACGGCCATTCACCAGCGCGTAGCCCGTCGGTAGGTCGGTGGAATCCTCGATGGTCGCGATATCACGTACATAAACCGGCGGTCCGTCGCCCGTGCGAACGGGTATGTCTCCTAAATCCTGAATGTCTTTCACCATGGCGTTGGTCGGAACCGCTGGAAAAAGATCGCCCACCCGAAGGTTGCCGGAAGGGCTTACAGAATTGCCCGCCATCAGCGCCGTGATAACTTCGTCCGGCGAGATTTCATACGACTTAAGCCGTTCTGGATTGGCGCGAATCACCACCGTCCGCGCGCTCCCGCCAAACGGAGGCGGCGCCGAAACCCCAGGCAACGCAGAAAACAACGGGCGCACTTTGAAGAGTGCCTGATCTTGTATTTCACCGATCGTCTTCGATTCACTCGACAAGACGAGGTAACCAACTGGCACGCTTCCCGTATCAAACCGCATCACGAAGGGGGGCACCGTTCCCGGCGGCATCATCGCTCTAGATCGATTGACATAGTTAATCGTCTCGGCCATCGCCTGGCCCATATCGGCGCCGGGATGAAAATAGAGCTTCATGAGCGACGTGCCCTGAATATTGCGGCTCTCGACGTGATGGATATTGCCGATGTAGAGAAAGTGATACTCGTAGTAATTGGTGATGAGCCCTTCCATTTGGCCCGGGTCCATCCCGCCATAGGGCTGGCAGACATAAATCACCGGCAAGTTGAGCGCCGGAAAGATATCGACCTTCATGGTCTGAAGCGGCAACTCAACGCCATACTTGGCCAGCGTTTGATCGACAATCTTCGGCCGCAGCGCGACGCCGCAAATGAGAACGACCGCCGCGATCCCCACCATCACTGTGTACGGTCGCCGCAACGCAAAAGTAATGGGGTTCATTGCGGCTCAACTAATTCCAGATAGGCTATGGTCAGGGGCCCATGCTCGCTCGCATCTCAAAATTCACCGTGATATCGTAATCCGATATCGACAAGGCGTCAAATGGCTGCGAATGATCTACTGAAACACTTCTTTGGCGGATTTGTGCGCCTGCATGTGCTTTATCATGCGACGAAGGAGCCGATTTTTGGC
>JBKJSI010000211.1:0-4044 GCA_046595915.1 Pirellulaceae bacterium | reverse complement strand
TTACGCAAAAGATGCTCACCTTCGCGCTGGGGCGCGGTCTCGATTACCCCGATGAACATCACACTGATTTGATCGTCGAAAAACTCAAAACCAGCGGCGGGAAGTTCAACGACTTGATCTATGGCGTCGTTGAATCAGCCCCCTTTCAAAAGCAGCGCAATTCGAATTTTGTCTCGCCCACGCAGAACGCCACGACGGCGATTACCAATCAGGGAACGAGCCCATGACCAAAAGATTTACACGTCGCAAGATGCTCTTAGGTTCCGGCGTTGCCGTGGGACTACCGCTTTTTGCCTCACTCGCGCCAAAAGCCGCGCTGGGCGCACCCCTGGCTCCCGCGACTACCGCCACCGGCGCACCGCTGCGCATGGCATTCATGTCGATTCCCAACGGCGTCCAGCAAGACCACTGGTTTCCAAAGGAAGATTTCAAACTCAATGAAACGATGTCGCCGCTGGAATCGCTGAAAGAACATTTTCAAGTCATCGGCGGTTTGGCTCATGAGCATGCCACGCCCGGACGCGATGGCGCCGGCGATCATGCCCGCGCGAGCGCAACCTTCTTAACCGGCGCACGCGCCCGCAAAACCGCCGGCAACGACATCCACGTCGGTGTTTCGATCGATCAAGTTGCCGCCCAAAAAGTGGGGAAACTCACTCGATTTCCTTCGCTGGAGCTCTCGTCGGATGTCGTTCGCAATTCGGGCAGTTGCGACTCGGGTTATGCCTGCGCCTATCAATACAACCTCGCTTGGAGCTCGCCGACCACGCCGGTCTCGCCGGAAGCGAATCCGCGATTGGTTTTCGAGCGTCTGTTCGGCGCAGGCGAATCCGCCGACCGCAAGAAGAACTATGAGCTGCGCCAACAGACCGAAAAGAGCATCCTCGATTTCGTCCTCGATGAAGCAGGCGACATTCAAAAGCAACTCGCCAGCGGCGACAAAAAGAAGTTCGACGAGTATCTCAGCGTCGTCCGCGACCTTGAGAAGCGAATCAATGCCGCCGAACAATTCTCGAAGCTGCCCGAAGTTGACGCCAATACACCGGCAGGAATTCCACCCGATTTCGGTGCCTACATGGACTTGATGTACGACATGCTCGCACTCTCGTTTCAAACTGATTCAACGCGCATCGCCACACTGCTCCTCGCTTACGACGGCAGCAACCGAGTCTTCCCCGACCTCGGTTTCCCCGAAGGCCATCACTATCTAACCCACAGCCAGCGCGATCCCAAACTCGCTAAAAAGGTCGCCCAGATCGACCAGTTCTATATTTCTCGCCTCGCCAGATTCCTCGACAAGCTCGCCAAGACCGAAGATGTGGACGGCAATTCGGTCTTACACAACTCGATGATCATCTACGGCGGCGCTATCGCCGATGGCAACCGACATTCGCACGACAACTTGCCTGTCATTCTTGCGGGCCACGCCGGCGGCGAATACCAAACCGGGCGCTTCCTCAAAGCGAAGCCGCAGCCGATGGCGAACCTTTTCGTGAGTATGCTCAACCGCTTCGGCGTTGAGTCGACTCAATTCGGCGACTCAACGGGACGAATGACCGAGTTTTAATTGTTTATTAAAACGTAGGTCAGGCTCCTGCCTGACGAGGCGTTAACTCGATCTCCACTACCGTCAGGCAGGAGCCTGACCTCCCGACTGTTTCTTATTGAAAGAGCTTCGGCGCAAACTCAGCGAGATACGCCCGCCAGTTCGTCCAAGTGTGGCCGCCCTCGCCCTCTTCATATTTCACGTCGAAGCCATGCTTTTTAAACACTTCGACCGTCTTGCGCGACGTATCGACGAGAAAATCTGCCTTGCCTGTCGCGAACCACACGAGTTTCAGATCCTTCTTGAGTTCCGCGTCTTCGAGCACTTTCTCGTTCGCCTTCTCGAAATCAATGCCGCCAGCAGGAGCACCGGGTCCGCCGCCCGCGATGCCAAAGACGCCTGAGCTATACACGCCGTAGTAGGCGTAGTCGCCCAGCTGACTCATTGCGATCGTGATCGTCTGAGCGCCGCCCATCGAGAGACCGGCAATCGCCCGGTTCGCACGGCCTTCCTTCAGCCGATAGTTCTTTTCGACATAGGGCCGAATATCGCCAATAAAATCTTCTTTGAAACCGTTCATTTGTTTGCCAAAAGCGTCGTCGCCGGGTGGTCCAAAGCGGAACGGACCCGTATGTCCCGCCGGCATCACCACGATCATCGGCTTGCATTTCCCCTCAGCGATCAGGTTATCGAGAATAAAGTTCGCCCGACCCACGCTGGTCCAAGAATCATCGCAATCGAACGCGCCATGCAGCAAGTAAAAGACCGGGTACTTCTCGCTGTTCGCTTCATAGCCCGGCGGCGTATAAACATGCATCCGGCGCTGCATCTTGAGCGCTTTGGAATAGTAAAACACCTCCGCAACCGATCCATGCGGAACGTCTTTCACATCGGAAGTCGCCGAGCCCGGCACATAGACGAGGCTCCAAGTATTCACATTCGATTCGCTCGTCAGCGGATTCTTGGGATCGATCACCGAAACGCCATCGACATTGAAGTTGTAACGGTACGCGCCCGCGTCAATCGCAGCGGCGGTGGTCGCTTCCCAAACGCCATTCTCGGCTTTCTTCATTTCCAATCCGCGGCCCACATCGGGCAGGTCGCTGCTGGAGAGGCGCACCGCGGTCGCCTTGGGCGCAAGGATGCGAAACGTGATCTTTCGATCTGCGGCAATTTCGACCGCTTTGAAGTCAGGCGGCGCAGCAGGTCGCACTGGAGCTTCTTGAGCACTTAACTTGAGAGATGAACAGACAGCACAGCAGATCAAAACCGCTGCAATGCTGGAGAGGCTTACACGCATAAGACGGGCTTTCAAAAGAGAAAATAGATGGAATCGAAACAAGTCACGATAACTTCGCCAGCGACTTGAGACGCCGAATCAGCGGTGCGACTTCCTTATCACCCACCGCCACAACAAAACTCCGTCTGAGGTCGCTGCTATCCTTCCACAGTTGGTCATAAACCCGCCTCCCTCGCCCCGTCAGCGAGATTTGCCAGGCGCGTCCATCGACCGGATGCCGCTCGCGCGAAATGAGCGACTTCTTTTCTAGCACGGTGAGCATTTGACGAATCGTATTGGGATCAGATGACGCGCGATCAACCAGATCCTTCTGCGTCACACCATCGCTCTCGGCCAACAGCGACATCAACACAAACTGATTCGCCGTGACGCCATGCTCCGCGAAAACTGTGTCCGACGCGCGATGCACCGCCCAATAACACTCCCGCAGCGCCATTGCCAGTTCATGCCCTGCGTCCAATGCTCGCCTCCATTTAGTACGTGTACGTACTAGGTGGCGATAGCATAAGAGCCCGAGCAACCCATTGCAAGAATCCAACGCAGCAGCCTAACCCGCCGCCGAAACCGAACGCCCCCGTCGACCCACAGGCGCAAACTGCGCCCCCAATCCGCCCATAAATCCCACAATCGCTGCTCCGCCCGAGAGGAGCAGCGTGTGGTTCCAGGCTTCGCTATGTTCCAAGTAAAACCACTTGGAAAACGAAAGCACGACGCCTAACAAAACGCCCGCGAACGCCGTCGAAAAAGCGAAACCAAAAACTTGTATCCACTGTCGCTTGCGACAGCGCTTTAAGAACCGCAGCCCCTCGATCGCCAGACTGCGATTCGCCGACCAGCCAAACCAAACGCCCGCCAAAAGGCACATGCTGCTAATCGACACAAACTCCGGCCACGGCAGCCAGCCCCCATTCTCCATCGATAGCGCCGATTGCTTGAGCACCAGCAGGCCCGCAGCAACGGCGGCCGAAAGCCCCACACCGATCATAAATCCGCCAAACGAGAATGGGTGCTGCGTCGCCATAGATGTTCTCCGGCACAAGAGTTCCGCATTTGAACTCTAGGTCGAAATGAACCTTGGGGCTGCGAACTCGGTCCAAATTGCCAACGATTCTGGTTATAGGGGCTGCTCAAAGCGAGCATACACTTGCTCATTGCCTCTTTCGCTATTCTTATGTCCGCAGTTCTGTCCATTTTTGGA
>JBKJSI010000123.1:0-2837 GCA_046595915.1 Pirellulaceae bacterium | reverse complement strand
CAGAGCCGCCGCCCGGAACGCAAGTGATCTGGACCGGACTACGCCGCGTCCTCGACTTCTCCCTCGCCTGGGCAGCATTCGGCAAGAACAAGGATGAACTTGTGTATAAATGACAGGATGACGACGTAGGGTGGATCGACCCATTCGTAGGTATAGACCTGCTTGCCATCGGCGGTCGACCAAACGCCGCCTTGAAAGCGATAATGGTTTTGGGGATCGCGGGCGATGATCGCGGCATAGGCGCCGTTTGGCGAGAGGCGGAACTGAAAATCATCGCGAGCGGAAAAGTGCTCGATGTGGACTGGTTTTCCTGAGGCGCGATTCCAGATGTTGATTCCGTACTCGTTCGCGGCCGCGAGGAGCGCGCCATCCGCGGAGTAGGCAATGACGAGCGGCCAATCGTTTTCGCCAAGCTTGAATTTTTCTGGTAAGCCTGCATTGCCATTGACCTCTTTCTTGGGCGCTGCATTGGCAATCGCTTGGCCATTTTCATTCACCGGCGCGGCGCTATCGTCTTGAGGATTTGTAGCGTTGGTATTAACGGGCGCTGCCTGGCCATCGACGTTATTGGCGCCGTTTTTGGCAACTTGTTGGCCGAGGAGTTTGAACTTCCATGCGCCACCGGCGATTGCTCCCGCAACTGCGACAATTCCGACGAGCGCGGCGACGACCCAGAGTGCGCTGGAAGATCGCTTAGGTTCGAGTTTCGGTGCTGCGGCTTGCGCAGGGACACTGGCGGGAAGCGGCGGAGGGGCCTGCGCGGGCGCGATTGGCTTTTTCGCGACTGGCTGCGGCGCGGGCGGAGTAAGCGAGTAGCGGAACTCGCCGGCGCATTTGGGGCATTTCATTCGAGTGCCAGCGGCGGGGATTGATTTTGCTTTGAGACTTGCGCCGCAAAGAGGACAAACGATGCGCTCGGTTGGGTCCATTTTTCAAAACCCCGAAGACTTTCTAATCCGGAAGTTGGAGCATTCTAAGCCGAGACCAAAGGCAAAAATACCGTCCTAAACGATCGTTTACTCGGCGAAACTGGCTACCAGTTGCTAACGACGCTTCGGTCACGCACTACAGTTAGTCGACGAAGACGAATTCGTTGAGGTTGAGGAGGAGGCGGCAGGTGTTTTCTAGGCCGTGTTTTTCGGTGAGGGTTTTGAGGAGGGTTTGTTCTTGGTCGGTGGGGGGACGGCCGGTGGCTTCTTCGAAGCCGGCTTGGAGTTCAGTTTCAATCGAATCGTGCTGTTGGGCGAGGCGGGCGGCGAATTTTTCGGCCATGAGGGTCATGAAGGGGTCGTTGAGCAGCGACAAGGCTTGGGTGGCGCTGACGCTTTCGTTGCGTTTGTCGACTTGGATCGAGGGGTCGGCGCAGTCGAGGGCGGCCATGAGGGGCTGGGGCTGGGAGCGGACTAGGAAGCGGTAGATGCTGCGACGAAATGCGGCGGGGTCGTTGGGGTTGTGTTTGTCGTATTCGTAGTGGGGGGAGTGTTCGGGTTTGTCGATGATGAAGTCTTGGAAGCTGGGGCCGTACATGGTGTAGCGCATTTCGCCGGCGAGGATGATCGTGCTATCTCGCAATGACTCGGCTTCGATGCGGCGGCGGGGCATTTTCCAGAGGAGGCGGTTGCCGGGGTCTTTTTCGAGGGTGGCTTTGGGCGGTTCAATTTGGCTCGATTGGCGGTAGGCGGTGCTAAAGAGAATTTGGCGGTGGAGGTCTTTGATTGATTGGCGGCCATCGCGGAATTCAGTTGCGAGGTAGTCAAGTAACTCGGGGTGCGAGGGGAGTTCGCCTTTGCGCCCGAAGTCGTTGGCGGAGGTGACTAGGCCGGTTCCGAAATGGTGTTGCCAGACGCGGTTGACGATGGAGCGCCAGGTGAGTGGATGTTTGGGGTCGGTGAGCCATTTGGCGAGGGCGTAGCGGCGCTGGTTCTCGTTGAAGTTCTTGATGCCATCGAACCGGGCGCTCATACCTTCAATGGCTTTGATCGCGCCGGGGCCGACTTCTTCGGCGGGCGCGGTGACGCTTCCGCGCTTGAGGATGTGGATGGGGCGGGGCCTGCTGGCTTTTGCGCCCCGGCCTTCGAAGTTTCCCGAACCGGTGTGAATGGCGCCGATGTAGGCGGTGGAGGGGGGCGGAAGTTTCTGTAGCGCGGCGCGAAGTTCGGTGAGTCTGGTTTCGGATTTGATGCGGGCTTCTTTATCGGCGGGTGATTCGTTTTCGCGGAGCGTGCGGGTCATTTCCTCTGTCACACTCGCTAGTTGTTGCGAGCTATCACCAAGCCCATCGCCGGTGGGGAACTTTCCATCGGTGAGGTTCGTGCGCTGCCAGCGGGGCGGGGCTTCGATCGAGTCGAGCGAGGTGACTTTGGCGCCGAGGGCGATGTTTTTGCCGGCGTCGTCGAGGACTTCGATCTCGGCGAGGGCGAGCATGAAGTCGGTGGGTAAGCGCGAGGCGAGTTTGGTCGCGGTGAGGCGAATCACTTTGGCCTCTGAACCGACGGCGATCGTGACGGGGGTGAGCTTCGGATTGGCGTGGTCGGTGTCTTCATGGTTCAGGCGCGTTGTGGGGGCTTCGAACGTTTCGCTTTGCGCTGTCTCGACGCGGAACCTTTTCGGGAATCCGAAGCCGGCGCCGATTCCGCCGAAGTCGTCGTGGCAGGGCCTGAGGATGATCTCCTTGATGTGTGCTTGCGCGGGTAACTCGATTTGGACCCATTTCACAGTGTCGGTAGTCGATGCTAGTTCGCTGTGGTAGCCGAATTCGGCTGGTTTTTGAGGTTGGGCGGCGCGTTTTTGGAGTTCATTGCGCCGGGTCACTAGCTGACCCCATTTGTCGGGAATTC
>JBKJSI010000881.1:0-6197 GCA_046595915.1 Pirellulaceae bacterium | reverse complement strand
GCGGAGTGCTGCGAGCTGGTCGTCGTGGATACGTCCGGCGTCGAACAGCAGCCGGCCCATCAGCGTGCTCTTGCCGTCGTCGACGCTGCCGCAGGTGAGGAAACGGAGCATTTCCTTGCGCTCGTGCTGCGCGAGGTAGGCTTCGATGTCGGTTTCGATGAGGTCGGATTGGTGTGACATGTTGTTGTCGTTGATTAGTTCGTTTGTCGATGTGCTGAATTCACGCTGGAGTTCCGGCTTTAGCCGGTTTGGAGACAGTTTGAGTCTTTCTGCACTTCCTTCCGCCTAAAGGCGGTACTCCAACTTTTAGAAATAGCCTTCGCGTTTTTTTTCTTCCATGGAGCCGGCTTGGTCGAAATCGATGAGGCGGCCTTGGCGTTCGGAGAATTTGGTGAGGAGCATTTCTTGGATGATTTCGGGAAGCGTGGTCGCTGTAGACTCGATTGCGCCTGAGAGGGGATAGCAGCCGAGCGTGCGGAAGCGGACTTGCTTCATGACCGGCTTTTCGCCGGGCTTTAGCTTCATGCGGTCGTCGTCGACCATGATCCATGTGCCGTTGCGATCGACGACGGGGCGCTCGGCCGCGAAGTAGAGCGGGACGATCGGGATCTTTTCGAGGTAGACATATTGCCAGACGTCGAGCTCGGTCCAGTTACTGAGCGGGAAGACGCGAATCGATTCGCCGGCATGTTTGTTGATGCGGGAGTTGTAGAGGCTCCAGAGTTCGGGGCGCTGGTTTTTGGGATCCCAGCGGTGGAACTTATCGCGGAAGGAATAGACGCGTTCTTTGGCGCGGGATTTTTCTTCGTCGCGTCGGGCGCCGCCGAAGGCCGCATCGAAGCCGAATTTGGAGAGGGCTTGCTTGAGGCCCTCGGTCTTCATGATGTCGGTGTGTTTCTTGCTGCCGGAGTCGATCGGGTTGATGCCGGCTTTGACGCCTTCTTCGTTGACATGCACGAGGAGTTGCAGGCCGAGATGCTTGGCAATGTAGTTGTCGCGATGCTCGTACATCGCCTTGAATTTCCAAGTCGTGTCGACGTGGAGTAGCGGAAAAGGGAGTTTGGCGGGGTAGAAGGCTTTGAGCGCCAGTTGGAGCATCACGGCCGAATCTTTACCAATCGAGTAAAGCATCACCGGGTTTTCAAACTCGGCGGCCACTTCGCGAATGATATGGATGCTCTCGGCTTCGAGCTGTTTTAGATGGGTGAGATTCAGCCCTGACATGATTCCTACTCAACTTGGCAAGCTGGGCAATCAGGCGAGACGAGCTAGATTGCGGTAGATATTCTGCGAAACCGCTTAAATATAGCGCGAAAGCGGTTTTTCAGATAGGCCGATGCGGGTGCTGGCGGCTCTATCGCGATCTTGGTTCAAAAGGGCGTTTTTGCTACAAGTCGCCCTCGGTTTTTTCAACCCGCGACGGTCTGAAGGGTGGTGTGCGGCAATGGCGAATTTTGTACGAGTGATGCGACTTGTTTCGCGCCAACGCTGGACCCTGACGGCGATCTTTGTGAGTTCGATGCTGGTGGCGGCGCTGTGGGGCGCCAACCTCGGGACGGTTTATCCGATGGTGCAGCTCGTTTTTCAGGAGAAGACGATTATTCAGGGGATTGAGGAGCGGATCGAAACGGCGGAAAAAAAGGTTCGTGAACTGGAAGCCGATGTAACGGTGCTTGAGGAAGAACATAAGGAACCGGTCCAGCGCAGCATTCACAAAGTGGAAGCGAAACTCTCCGGGGCGATGGCAAAGCTTGCCAGTGCGCAGTGGAATCTGTCTTGGTTGCGATGGGCCAAGGATCGCGCCGTGGTGTGGTTGCCAGGGGATGCGTGGGGCACGATCGTCGCCATTGTGGTTTTTATGGTGGTCGGGACGGCGCTCAAGGAAGTTTTTCTCGTCGCCAACCTCATGCTGGTCGATCGCATCACGCAGC
Organism: Pirellulaceae bacterium; assembly: GCA_046595915.1. GTDB lineage: Bacteria > Planctomycetota > Planctomycetia > Pirellulales > Pirellulaceae > JBKJSI01. Next base: position 4,266 of record JBKJSI010000881.1, on the reverse strand, counting down.
TGACTTCCTTTAACTTGCGGCGCATTTTTTATCGCAAGGCGCTGCGAATGGATATGGCGGCGTTTGGCGAAGAGGGGACCAGTCATCTGATTAGCCGGTTTACCTACGACATTGATCAGATCAGCACTGGCGTCATGGCGCTGCTGGGTAAATGTATTCGCGAACCGCTGCGCGCGGGAGCTTGTCTCGCGGGCGCGGCGTTTGTTTCTTGGCGCCTGCTGCTGCTTTGCCTCATTGTTTCGCCGCCTGCGATTTTGATGATCTCGTGGCTGGTGCGGTCGATCAAGCGAGTCAGCCGTCGGGCGCTGGAGCAAATGTCGGACATCTATGTTCACTTAACCGAAACGCTGCATGGCGTCGCGGTGGTTAAAGCGTATACCGCAGAATCGCACGAACGCCGCAAATTTCATGAGACGACGAAGGATTACTTTCGCATGTCGATGCGGATTAGCCTTTATAACGCGCTGACGAAGCCGACGACGGAGTTTTTGGGCATCGGCATTCTTGGGCTGGGTATCCTCGCGGGCGGATATCTCGTGACGACCGGGAGCAATGAGATTTTTGGGATCTCTCTTTCCTCCACTGCATTGCGCTCGGAAGATTTGATTCTTTTTTTTGCATTCCTGGCCGGCGCAGCAGACCCGCTCCGAAAGCTCACGGAAGTCTCCGGCGAAATTCAACGCGCCGCGGCTGCCGCCGATCGAGTTTATTCGTTGCTCGACCGGGCGCCGACGGTGTTTGATCCGCGCCACGCACGCAATTTCCCTGATGGCTTCAAAGAAATCTCGTTTGAATCAATTGATTTTGAGTATCGGCCGGGCAAACCCGTGTTGAAGGAAATTTCCTTCAAGGTAAAGGCGGGCGAGACGATCGCGATTGTTGGTAGCAACGGTTCGGGTAAATCGACGCTCGCGAATCTGCTGCTTCGGTTTTATGATCCGTCGCGCGGAGCCATTCGAATTGATGGCGTTGATCTTCGCGATATGAAGATGAGGCATTTGCGTCGCCAGATCGGCGTCGTTTCGCAGCAGACGATTCTCTTCGACGATACCGTCGCCAATAACATTCGCTATGGCTCACCGCGGGCGACTGATCTTGAAGTCATTGAGGCCTCGAAGGCGGCGCATGCTCACAAGTTCGTGCAAGATAAGCTAGACAAGGGTTATGAATCGATGGTGGGAGAGCGCGGCGGTCGACTCTCCGGTGGGCAGCGGCAGCGAATTTCTCTCGCGAGGGCCATTCTTCGCAATCCACCGATCATGATCCTGGATGAAGCTACCAGTCAGATTGATGTCGAAAGCGAACAGCTGATTCATCAGGCGCTCGAGAAGTTTACTAAGGGTCGAACGACGTTTTTGATCACGCATCGCCCGCAGTCGCTTAATCTGGCTAATCGGATTTTGATTCTTGATCATGGTCATATTGTCGATTTTGGAACCCATGCGGAACTGATGGAGCGCTCGGAGCACTATCGCACCCGGCATGTGCTGAGCATCCGCGACGCGGCGTAAGGCCTTGCGGCATTGGCACTTAATGCGGCGGGTTTGCACAATTCTGCCGGCCGTATGCGGAATCCGTGCGCCTGCGGCAACTATCACGCATTCGACTTGCGTCTTACGCGATTTGGATGGTGCGATGAAGCGATTTTTTTATGTGCTCTATCTGGGCTTTGCTTTGTGCCTGGGTGATGAGTCCGCATTGCCGAGGCTCGATGCCGAACGGTTGCCGATTCCGTTTCAGCGGTACACGGTGAAGGATGCGCACGAACGGACGATCACGTTTTACCTTTCGCGAGTCGCTAAAGAGCAGGAAGGCAAATCGCTGCCGGTGGTGCTCTTCGTGCAGGGCTCGGGTTGCCAATCGCTCTTCATGCAGCGCGGCGACAAGATTGCAGGCGGGTTGCAGAATCTGGTTCTGAAACAAGTCAACAACCAGGCCCGTGTGTTGGTCGTAGAAAAGCCAGGCGTGAAGTTCTTGGATGCTCCACCGCGCCCCGGTTCAGCGGAAGGCGCTTCGGAAGAATTTTTGCGCGAGCACACGCTCGATCGTTGGACCGAGGCGAATGCAGCAGCGGTTCGCGGAGTTTGGAAGCTCGAGGGAATTGACTCGAAGCGGACGCTCGTGATGGGGCACTCGGAGGGCGGCATTGTCGTCGCGGCCGTGGCGGCGAAGTTGCCCGAGGTGACGCATGTCGCGAGTCTCGCAGGCGGCGGGCCGACTCAGTTTTTTGATCTGGTCGAAATGCGAAAGCAGCCGCAACCCGACGATAAACCGGGCGATGTTGACCTGCGCGTCAAAGCGGCGTTTGACGATTGGGAGCAGATTCAAGCTGACCCCGAGAGCATCGAAAAATCTTGGATGGGGCACCCTTATCGCCGTTGGTCAAGTTTTTTGAAACGTAGCGTGGTCGAGGAGCTAAAGGAGTCGAAGGCGCGCATCTATCTGGCTCAGGGCTCGGAAGATAAGGCCGTTTTTCCCAAGTCGTATGATCTCGCGATGGCGGAACTCAAGACGCAGGGCCGCGATGTCACCGGCGACTACATCGTCGGCGGCGATCATGGATTTCGCTCGTCAACCAACCCCGAAGGTTTTCAACAGGTCATTGATCGCGTGCTGAAATGGTTTGCGGAAGAGAAGAAGGTTGACGCTGCCAAGTAGTTGACAGCATTTGCAAACAGTTTGACGCGATTCATGTAGTCCAATTCCGCACTCCACGCGCCCGAAGTAGATTCGCCTCAACATCCCCCACAAACTCCTCCTTCACCGGATCGATCGTAAGCTTCCGCTGCAGAATCCAAGCAATCGCCGCCGCATGACAGGCAATGTGAGAGCGGCGCATCACTTCGGGATTGGCCGCTGTTTTGCCGCGCGAGCGAATGCAATCGAAGAAGTCGCGGGCGTGTGCCGTGACATCGAGGCCGCGGACTCGTTTCGAGGCATCGGGAACTTGCTTTTGCAGCGATTCGGGATTAGCGACGATTTCGCCTTCGTCGCCGGTTTCGACCCAGCCCTCTTCGCCGATAAAGCGAACCGGACAAGTGCCTAATCGCGTGATGTAATGCGGGGCGCGTTCGCCGAAAGGTTGCGGAAGGAAATCGATGATGAGTTTCACGCCATTGGCGTAATGGCAGGTGATGTTTTCTTTCGAAGGTTCATACTCGATCGGCATCGTGTCGTCGGCTTTGTTGGCCCATTGGCAGAGATCGACGGTGTGGGCGCCCCAATCGAGGAGGCGTGCCCCGGAGTCGAAGTCCCATTGGCCTCGCCAATTGCCGTCGCAGTAGCCTTGGTTAAAGGGACGCCAGGCGGCGGGGCCGAGCCAGAGATTCCAGTCGACCACTTCGCGCGGGGGCGTAGGCTGAGCAGGCAGCCAACTGTTGTCGAGCGTCGGAATATAGACCGAGGCGTGCATCGTCTTGAGTTTGCCGAGTTTGCCCGAATGGACCCACTCGACGGCCTTTTGAAAATTGGGCACGCTGCGGCGCTGTGTTCCGGCTTGGAAAACGCGTTTAGTGTCGCGCATCGTGTCAGCAAGTTCCTGACAAGCGGCGATCGTGATGCCGCACGGCTTTTCACTGTAAACATCTTTGCCCGCTTTCGCCGCCAAGATCGAAGCGGCCGAGTGCCAGCGATCGCCGGTGGCGATGATCACGGCGTCGATATCTTTGCGGTCTAAGAGTTCGCGAAAGTCGCGGTAGAGTTTGCAGTCGGTGTTTTTGTAATGCTGATCGACGAGTTTTTTTCCGACGTCGCGGCGCGAGGCCTGCACATCGGCGATCGCGACACATTGAATATCGGCGAAGGGAAGCATCGCCTTGAGGTCATACGTGCAGCGCGGGCCAATGCCGATCACGCCGAGCGTAATTTTCTCCGCAGGCGCAGTCGCGCCATTTCGGCCGAGAGCATGAGCCGGAACGAGCGTCGCAAGCGAAGCGGTCGTCGCGATGCCCGTTAGTAGAACATCGCGACGAGTGGGGTTACTGGGAGATTTCATGATTGCTTTTGCCTCCGCCTAAAGGCTATTTCGATGGGACTAATCAAGAGTGTCGGTCGGCGCGCGGCTGATTGCAATACAGCGGGCGCGAAATGACAATCGAAGCCCCACCCCGGAGTCCTCGCCCATGCCCAAGTACTTTGTCATTGCGCTTTCACTTCTATGTAGCTCCGTTCCTCTCCTTAACTGCCCAGCTGCCGAGACCTGGAAAGTCGGCGCCGCGACTTCGGAGATGATTGCCGACGACTCGATGGTGATTGGCGGCGGCATTG
>JBKJSI010000835.1:0-6131 GCA_046595915.1 Pirellulaceae bacterium | reverse complement strand
GGATATCCGCGAGCGCGGAATCAAGGAAATCTATTGCCTTGGCGACATGGTGGGGTACGGACCTAACCCCAATGAGTGCGTCGACTTAGTGATCGCCAACTGCCAGGTTTCCATCCTCGGCAATCACGACCAAGCCGTTCTCTTTGACCCCGAGAATTTCAATCCGCTCGCCCTCCAGGCCGCTTACTGGACCCGCTCTGAGCTCGAAAATGGCCCCGGCGGCTCGCGAACCGTTGCCAAGCGTTGGGACTTCATTGGCGAATTGCCGAAATTTAAGGACGAAGGTGAATTCTTATTTGTCCACGGTTCGCCCCGCGACCCGACCAATGAATATGTCTTCCCCGAAGACGTCTACAACACACGCAAGATGGAATCGCTCTTCGGCAAAGTCAAAACCTACTGCTTCCAGGGGCACACCCATCTCCCCGGCGTCTTCACCGAAAAAGGGGAGTTCAATACACCTAGCGACCTCGGCCATCTCTATCAGCTGACCGCCCAAAAGGTGATGATCAACGTGGGATCAGTTGGCCAACCGCGCGACGGCGATCCCCGCGCCTGTTATACGATCATCGATGGTAATCAGGTTACCTTCGTGCGAGTCGCATATCCTTTTGATCAAACTGCATCCAAAATCTACGGCATTCCCGATTTGGGGAATATGCTGGGAGATCGATTAAGAAGCGGCCGCTAACATGCGGCGTTGCCTTTGATGGCATCGCCGCCACGCCAATTGTGGAGTTGCATCTCCTTGAAACGGGCCATCGTCAGCGACATTCACGGTAACCTGGAAGCGCTGGAAGCGGTGCTCGCCGACATTCACGATCAGGGCATTGAAGAGATCTACTGCCTCGGCGATATCATTGGCTATGGCCCTAATCCTCGCGAGTGCATCGATAAAGCTCGCCAGTTTGATTTTTGCCTCCTTGGCAATCACGACCAAGGCGCGCTTTTCGATCCCGAGGGGTTCAGCAGCGGCGCGGAAAAGGCGATCTTCTGGACGCGCCAGCAGTTAGAAAATCCGACCGGCGACGACCGAGAAAACCTCGCCCGTTGGGATTTTCTTTGTGATCTGCCCCGTACCAAGATGGAGACGCCGTTCCTCTTCGTGCATGGTTCGCCCCGCAATCCGCTCAATGAATATGTCTTCCCCGAGGATGTATTCAATTCCAGGAAAATCGAAAAACTCTTCAGCCTCGTTGAGCACTATTGCTTTCAGGGCCACACCCACGTCCCTGGTGTTTTCACTTCGAATCTCAAGTTCCTTGCGCCAGCCGATCTCGATCACCGCTTCGACCTTCGCGAAGACAAAGTCATGATCAACGTCGGCTCCGTCGGCCAACCCCGGGACAACGATCCGCGTTCCTGTTACGTCATCCTCCGCGACCAGAAAATCGAATTCCGCCGCGTCGAATATCCGTTAGAAACCACCATCGAAAAAATCCACGCGATCCCCGAACTAGACCGTTTTCTCGGCGATCGCTTACGCCAAGGCCGATAAATAGAAGTTGCCGACACTGGGAAACTCCTTAGGCCGCGACCTTTCGCCGCGGGCGTTTTAGTGGTTGATAAAGTCGCGCATTTCCGCGTTTTCCGACCTGTTTTGCCGCGCCCATTTTGTCGAGGCAATAAGCGATCCGCTGTGCGATGTGCCGGCGGACTCCCAGCAACGCGGCGAGTTGCTTCGTATCATATTCATCGGGTTGCACATCGCCGAGTAAGGTCCAAAGGTCAGCGGCGGATTTGAGCGTTGTGCAGCCATGGATCGAAACGAGCTTTTGGTCCTCCACCTCGAAATCATCTTTTCGCCAACGCCTTCTGCGGCCATGGCCGGGATAGCGCCATTCTTCGATTTCCACGAGCGGCGTTTCGAGGACTAGTTTCTTGTGCGGGAAAACTCGCGTGAAATAGACGAGTTCTTCGAATAGGTCGAGCAACCCGCCTTGCCTTGGACTGAGCCGTCGTTCGCCATCCCCGGCGCCCCGGTAGGGTTGTTTGATGAGCAGCTTGCGCATCACGATTGGCTTTACCACCAAAACACGATGCGACTGTACCAGCGCCAGGACTTTTCGTGAGATCGAGCTTAGTGAGCCGTGCTGCACTTCGATGAGGCGTTTCCCGACGACGGCGTCGATTCGGTAGCCGCCGAGACGAACTTCGGTGGCCGCGCCCTCGCCAGCGTAGATTTGCTTTAGCGATCGATGTAGGGACGTTTCCATGTCGCCTCAAATTGCTTCCATGCGGCCGTGGTATCAGCCAGCTTTTTAGGTAATCCCAAAATCACGAATCGTCAGGAGCGTTTGCAATTCATAACCCTTCGCGGCAAATGCCTCGCGGCCACCTTCGAGCCTGTCAATAATTGCGAGTACACCAACGACTTCAATGCCCGCCGCTTTGACCTTTTCGATGGCGGCTAGGGCGCTGCCGCCCGTGGTGACGACGTCTTCGACGATGATGGCTCGATCTCCAGGCTGAACGGGGCCTTCGACATCGCGGCCTGTTCCGTGGGCCTTGGATTCTTTACGCACGATCATGCCACGGAGCCGTTTGCCTCGCAGGGCGGCCATGGTGAGAATCGCTGCAGTGATCGGATCGGCGCCAATCGCCATTCCGCCGACGACATCGCAGTTTTGCTTCTCGATCAAATCGAGCATGCCATGCCCCAGCAGGAGCGCCCCGCGCGAGTCGAGCGTGACCTTGCGGCAATCAAGGTAAAACTTGGCCTTCTTGCCCGAGGCGAGCGTGAAGTCGCCAAACTGGAGTGCCGATTCGCGAATCAGGTCAATCAGCGCCGCTCGATCGTACATTTTCAATCATCGCCGCGAGGGAAAAGGGAGTCAAAGTGGGCCCATTATGACCGTGCGGCGAAACTTGGGCTATTGGGGCTTTTTACTCGCGGCGTTTTCGCTACCGAAGGATGGTCACCTTGGAGCCCTTCGAGAGTAGCCAATAGACTTCCTTTGCATCTTTGCCTCGAAGCCGCATGCAGCCAGTGCCAAGAGCCTCGCCTTGTTCCGCTTCTGGCGAGCCATGTAAGCATTGACCATCGCCAAGGTCCAGAAAGATTCCACCGTAGGGATTGCGGGAATCTTGGGCGGGAATGTCGCGATTGTTGATTGTGCGATAGACCGAGCCATTCGCTCTCTGAAGGACCGTGTATTCCCCTGGCTCTGGCGGCGGCTCGGTTCCTGATTCAATGGCGTATCGCGTTGCGTAAAGGTCATCGAGAAACAAAGTCAACTCGCCACGTTCCGGCGAAACCTCCGCTCGAAATGGTCCCGGCACAATTTTGAGTTCGTCGCCCGCGCTCAAGAGCTTCGTCGACTTGATACCATTGACCTTGGCAATCACTTCTCCGGGAACTTGATACTTTAGCGCGATGTCTTCCAGAGTCTCGCCCGCCGCGACGATGTGCGGCTTGGCGAGGAAATGCTCTTTGGAAAAAACAACTTTCCAGGCAAGCAAATCGAGCACTTCTAAGAGCTGCTTGTGATCATCTTCCGGAAGATCGGTCGAATGGTAAAAGGGAGAAATTGTCCGCAATGCATCTTTCAGTTTCCCCGCTTCAATCTCCGCCTCCATTTTGGTCCAAGCGGTTTCAAATTCCGCCGCACCGAGTGCAGGCGCTACTCGCGGTGCGATCTTCACTTCCGCTTCGACCTCTTCGGTTGCCTTTTCTTTCGCCGCGTAGCGATCTGACTTCGGCTCTTCCTTTGACTTTTCCGCGACCGGTTCTTTTTCCGTGACTGGTTCTTGGAGATCTTCCTTCGCCCCTTCCGCTTTCTCTTCAGTGACTGGCGACGCATCCTCTACTTTGTCATCACTCGATGCTTCAGACTCACCGGGCTTCTTGCGCCAAGGCCTTTCCTCTACTTCGCCCGAATCAGATGCGGAGTCCGCAGTGACTGCGGCTTCATCGGTCGTCGGCGGGACTTCTTTCGTTTTCGTTAAGACCTCATGGCGATCTTCATGGTCATGACGCGAATCTGGCTTTCTTCGATCGGCCACCTTCTCCACAGGCGCATCATGCTCATGCGTCGCCTCGGGCTCCGTCGAATCCTTCGCAGTCGTGAATGAATCCGCTTCTTCACCTTCCACGCCGATCGATAATTCATCCACCGCATCGGCTGCGGCTTGCGCCTCCGGTGTGGGCTCAGGTTTATTGATGACCAGATAGACGCCGTATAAAACGGTTAGTCCAAAGGCAATGATGACTCCCGTCTTCAGTGAGTTCATCGCAAGCCCTCCATGGCGCCAGACTCGACCCAGTTCCTTCTGGTGTCGCAAATTTCCCCACCGCGCGGACCCGCGTCCACACCGAAGGGCGGCGGATCATACGGAGAGGGGGTAAGTCTACAAAGATCAATTTGGCGATTGACTTGGCGTCTGCTAGCTTATTGGCTGCCGCACAGGCAATTTCCAGCAATTTTCACTCGGCTCGCAATCGGAACGAGGCGATGAATCTCTCACGCGACCTCGGAATTTTATTGGTGCTGATGGGGATCGGCTTCGTCATTGGCTATGGCGCGGCTGAAGGCTCCCACCGAGTTGACGAAGAAAAAGCAGCCATCATCGGCGCCATCAGTTCAGTCGGCGGAATGATCGTGGGCTATGTTGTTCTGGCGATCGAAAAGCGATATCAGGCTGGCCATGCGTTGCCGAAGCAGCGGCCGACGCTTTCTCCCCAAGTCGTGGGAGAGCAATGCGCTAAGTGCTCGCAGCGGGTGATTTTTATTAGCGAGGCTTTCTTCTGCGGAGGCTGCGGTAAGCCATTTCATCGACGCTGCGGGAGTTTGCCCTATTGCGAAGACTGCAACGCACGCGTGACTTACGCCAATCGCCTACTGATGCCCGACTGGGAACCGGCGAGCCAAAGCGTCTCTTGGACGCACACGAAGTCCGAGCCCTTTTGAACGCATTTTCGAGGCGTTCTAGAGCATTTCTCTATTTCGTAGCTATTCGACGTAGCTGAAAGCGTTAGATTTCAGTCTGAAACCTCTGCTTACGATTCATGGAAATGGAACGGCCAGCGCGTCGCACGGCGGAGGTTTGACCGTGCGACGCGCTGCCACCCATGGATCGAGCCGCCCATGAATCGATTTGCAAGAACTTATCGAGGGAAGCGCGATTTGGTTTGGCGGCGTTGAAAACCGATCGCTTCGAGTGCGCGATAAACTTCGTCGAGTGTTTTCTCGCCAAAGTTGGCGATGCTCAAGAGATCCGTTGGCGTGCTGTTGAGCAACTCGCGAACGGTAAAGATTCCCTTTTCCTCCAGGCAGTTGGTGGTGCGAACCGAGAGGCCGATTTCAGCAGTGCTCAGCTCCAGCCGATGCTTGAGACTACGAGCCGATTCTTCCGCGACGCTCAATGGAATCCGGGTCATGGGTTCCCTCCCCTTTACGGATGTACGAATTGTCGAGACTTTGCCGATCCGAAGTCGCTGTCCTCAGCTCCCCAATCCGGCGACGCATAGATAACCATCTCGCAATACCAGTTTGCAAGAGTGCGGAGAAGAAAAATCAATATTTTGTGAAAATGCTAGCAGCGCTGTGCTAGCATGACTGGGCGAAAATCAGGCTCGCACTATGATGAGGAAATTGGCGCACCACCTCGCCACCAGCTGATTAACGCGAAGCGAAAAGAAGTGACTCTTGGGCCGCAAAAAGAAGCCAAAACGAGCCAAAATCGTGACTCATTCCGATTCCCAGCGAGAATCTCAGCCAGATCGCAAAGATATCGCTTTAGCCGAAGGCCGCAGCGCCGACGCCGCCACCGTGGGTTGGACGCTTGCCGCGATGGGGGCTTTGGGAGCCCTCGCTCTTCGCGTTGTCGTGCAGCTGATTATCATTTGGACCGCAGACCCCAAGGCTCTCCCTGAGGCAACGAAGTACATTCCGGGCCTGATGCTCTTCACGGCCCTCGTCTGCGGCATTCTGGCGATTAGTGCTACGCCCTTCGTTTATTGGCTGCGCCGCATTCCGCCTCCGTGGCCAATTACGGCTGCGATCGTGGTTGTCGGTCTGACGCCGCTCGCTCTACTTATCTTGAATTGGTGAGCGCCCGCGTCACGCTTAAGTCAACGGCGCGAGATAACGGTCGAACCCAGTTCGACGGGTTCCGAAGTAGAAAACTTG
>JBKJSI010000521.1:0-4595 GCA_046595915.1 Pirellulaceae bacterium | reverse complement strand
CCATGTCGTGGCCGTGTTTCAGGTCGGTGACGAGCGCGGCGTCCCCTTCATGGCGATGCCTTTCCTCCAAGGCATGCCGCTCGACAAGGTGCTCAAAAAGAACCCTGCGATTCCGCTGATGATTTCGCTGCGGATGGGATTTCAAATCGCCAATGGACTCGCAGCGGCGCATGCGCGCGGCCTGATTCATCGCGATATCAAGCCAGCGAATATCTGGATTGAAACGCAAAACAACAATCGCGTCAAACTGCTCGACTTTGGTCTCGTCCGAGGCAATGACGAAGAGCTCAACCTCACGCAAAGCGGCGCTGTGCTGGGCACGCCTGCCTACATGGCCCCCGAACAGGCCGCCGGCGGCGCGATCGATGCTCGAGTCGACCTTTTTAGCCTTGGCGTAGTTCTTTACGAACTCACGACTGGCAAGCGCCCGTTCGCAGGCGCAGGCACGATGGCGATCCTCACCGCGCTGGCGATCCACAATCCACCACCACCGCGCGAATTATGCCAGAGCATTCCCGAAAATGTCTCCGCCTTCATCATGCGACTGCTCGAAAAGGATCCCGACAAGCGAATCAGAAGCGCGCAAGAGGCGTCCAAAGAGCTTGCCAATCTCATCAAGGCCAAAGCAGCCGAGCCGAAAGATGCGTTGGTCGCTAACGACACGGTGGGCGTAGGCAATCTGAATCTGCCTACGATCAAGGCAATTCCTCGTCACAAAGAGCTCAGCCCACCTACTAGACCTGTTCCCGTTGCGGCGCCGATCGCCGACGCGAGTGGTGCGAAGCGTAGAAATCTCTTGCTGGCTGCCATTGGGGGCGGCGTTCTCGGTTTGCTGGCGATCACTTTCGCGATCATCACGATCTTCATGCGCACGCCTTACGGCACGCTCGAGATTCAAATCGACGATCCGAGCATCGAAGCCCGATTTAAAAATGGATCGCTCGTGCTGACGGATGACGCGGGAAAAGTTCGTTACACGCTTTGGCCCGCTGCGGAACTTGCTGACAAAAATGAAAAAATCGAAGCTGGTAATTACAAACTGCGCGTTGAAGGGAGCGATGGGCTAACGGTTGAAACCGATGCGTTTTCGTTGAAGGATGGCAAACGCGAAATTGTGCGGGTGATCTTGAAGCCGATTGAATCCACGACGAAGGTCGCCGGCGTGTCGATGGAAGTAGTACAGGCTCCACTGATACCAAGCGCCAACCAGACACCACAAGACGGCCTCTTCTTTGATGGAGTGGATGACTTTGTCGTTATGCAAGGCGAATTGCCAATAGATGTGTTGACCATGGAAGCCTGGGTACTGCCACAAGCCGATGCCGCTAAACAGACCACACCAATCGTTCTCGCAAATGTCGATGAACGGTCGATTTTCTTTTGGCGTAGTGGAAGCGATGGCTTTTGGAATGCGTCATTCCGCGCCGGCAAGCGCAAGGATCTCGTCTCCCACGAACCCACGCAGCGTGCGCTGATTGATCATCACGCGAAGCCGATTCATGTAGCCGGAACTTACAAAGACTTCGTGCCACAGCTATTCATCAATGGAAAACGCCAATCCATACCAACCGAATTCCCTCCTCAGTCAGCGTCAATGGAGCCAAGACTGGTACTAGGCGCCTTCTTTGCTGCGGGCAGCCAGTTCAAGAAACCCAGCGCTCAGACCTTTTGCGGCCGGCTTCTACAGTTCCGTGTTTCTACTTCGGCGAGGTATGCCGTTGACTTCGCCCCCGAGCTAAGATTTGCCAAAGATGAGGAAACGTGGGGACTTTATGACTTCAGAATTGGTGGCGGCGATGTTGTCAACGATCTTTCTGGCAACGGCCGCCATGGAAAGATATTTGGCGCAAAGTGGATCAATGCCTCAGCAGCGAAAAAACCTTAGATCGTAAGTGAAACTCAGCTTGAGGCGGCGATAGGATCGTCTCCTTCTTTGGAGCCAGTCGCCGGGCTGGAGCCATCCCCGAATAACTCGAAGCCCAATCGCTTCGAATTTGGCGAGCCGATCGTCGTCTCGACCGCTCGCAACATGCTCGACCCGGCCAAGATCGGCGTTAACCAGCGAGAATCATGGTCGCCTTAAGAATTGGCTGCCGTGGTGGGCAATCCTGGAATCACGTTCGAGAATGTCGACAACAATACAACCGCCAAAATGAGCCCTGTTGGAAAATGGTTTGCTCGCACCGGCGGCATGTCGGGAGTGCATTTGTGGAAAGGTTGCGACAAACCGGGCTTCTGGACGGAAAGGGTCTACCATCGCGAGGAAACGATGCAGACCGGTATGGCGCTTTCGCCCGATAGCAATCGGTTCGCCTATTCGGTGAAGACCGCTGAAGGCCCGAGTGTGGTTGAGCTAGTGGATCTGACGTCGCCACAGCTACAAGTGGTGAAACCACTCGCGCGGCTATTGGAAAATGGCATCACGGCGATCGTCTTTCACGAAGATGGATGGTGGTTGCTCACCGGCACTGGTTTTGGTGAGCTCTACAGTTGGGATCTTTCCAAAGTTGAAAAGGCGAAGCCGCTGTACGTGATTTTGCCGCCGCGAAACGCCAATTTTTCAGTTGGACCCAATATCGTTTTGCTGAACAAAGAGGGTGTAGTCGGGTCAGTAGCAGCTAAATTCACATGGCTTGAGAGTGATTTTGATCCATGGCGTGAGTTATCGGCGGCAAGGAGGTTTTGGACAGAATGAGGCGTTCCCAGATTCGACTCCAGATACCGCTCCGCTGCGCCGTTCGCAGATCGACTATGTATTGACCTGCCTGACGATGCTAGCGCATTCCTGATTGCATGAGTCGCTGATTGAAGATCACCTTGCACCCCGCTTCCGTGATGCCGCTGCCGATCGGATCGCCCCGTTTCTTTCGTTCGGCGAAGTCCATGTGCTGGCGATATTTCTTGAAGTAGTTCAAGGCCGCTGGCAAGTCTTTCTTCGTTCCCTGGAGCCCCTGACGGCGTTTCTGCCGAGCGGCACTGGCGATGACCTTGGGCCAACCGCGCTGGTTTTGTGGCGCAACGTGTGACGCTATTTCTCATCCCACGCATGGGCTCACTGACTCGCGCTATTCACGGAAAACGACTCAAATTGCCTGGATTTATTAGCAACGCTGCCAAGGTTTTCGCAATTCCCAAGCTTAGAAATGTCTGGTAGCTTGCGATTGGTATTTTGCCGAGCCTAAGACAATTCAACTAATGTGAGCCCTCAACATGCGAACCGTTCAACTCACACTGCTCATCGCTTTCTCCGCTGCCTTCCTTGGCGCCCAATCTCCCGTTCGCGCGCAAGAATCCGAGAAGACCGAGCCGGCGGCGGTGCCGGCGGATTCCAAGGGTGAAGGCGAAAAGATCGCCATTGTCTGGACTTCAGGTGACCCGGAAGTCGCTCACCGCATGGTGTTGATGTACGCCCATGCTGCCAAGAAGGCGAAGTGGTTCGGAGAAGTGCGAATCATCGTCTGGGGCCCCAGCGCCAGATTGCTGGCTGCCGACAAAGACATCCAGGCCAAGATTGCCGAAATGCAAAAAGATGGTGTCATCACTCAGGCCTGCGTGATGTGCGCCAATTCCTACGGCGTGACGGAGAAGCTTAAAGAACTCAAGCTCGAAGTCCTGCCGATGGGCCAGCCGCTGACAAATCTGCTCAAGGATTCAAGTGTCAGAGTCGTGACGTTTTGATATTGAATAGGAAAGATAATCGAATGCCCGGATGTGAATAGCCGAGTCAGTGTCGATCCGGCAAGATTCAGATTTGTTGCTCATTCTCTTATTCCCTTCCTATCCTTCGTGAGCCGAGGGCGTCTCCCATAGATCTATCGCAATCGAGTTGCCTCGGCACGAGCGGACCATCCGTCGAGAGATTCAACGTAATTCGATCGCTGGCATTTACTGTCCGGCGCAGGCTCAAAAGCTGGCGGGTCGTCGGCGGCGAGCGGGCCGCGCCTCGTGCCACAAAATGTCCCTGCAGGAGAACCTTCATTATGTTTGCGAGCGTCTGAAGGACTACTGGTCGCCAGGTTAGGTTGCGGGCCGCAGTCGCCGGGATTTCCCCGAAGATCGAAGGCGTCAGCTCTCGCGGCAAACGATATACAACTGGCTGCGTCGGTTCGATCATCGCAGACCCTTGGAAAAGTGCTTACGGCGTCATCGTAAGGCTCGTTGTCGAAAGCCGAACGAGCAACCCGTCCTGACCGCGGCGGATCGTCCTGAGGTCATTAACCGCCGCCGTCGCTATGGCGACTGGGAAGGCGATACGATCTTCGGCCGTAGTTCCGCCGCACTGCTGAGTTTGACCAAACGTCGTAGCGGCTTCTTGTCCTTGCTACCCTTTCCCGGGTGTCGCGCCCTTCCCGTCCGCCAGGCCATCTGTGGCTGGCTCACTCGATTGCCTGAAGAGTTGCGACGCTCACGTACCTTGGATAACGGATTCGAGTGCGGCCAGGCCAAGACTCTAGAAAAGGGAGTGGGACTTCACGTCTATCGCACAAAGCCTCACTCACCTTAGGAATGCGGAAGTATCGAGAATCTCAATGGCCTCATACGCCAGTACTTTCCGAAAGGAACCCGACTCGATAACGGCAATGTTCTTCGAATCG
>JBKJSI010000399.1:0-10255 GCA_046595915.1 Pirellulaceae bacterium | reverse complement strand
GGAATATTCCCCACGCATAAGTCATGTGAATGCGCTGAAAGAGACGCCTCAATCTGGCGGCGCTTTGCTGTGTCCTACGCTTTCTAATCGAGTCTTGGCGGAGACTCCTCAGACGGGCGTGCGATGTGCGCGAACCCAATTAAAATGCGTTTCAGTCGGGAGTTGGGCAATGAACAGCGGCGCAAATGCGGAGATGGGCGAATCGATCGCGGACAATGCGTATCTCAAGGATGTGAATTCCAAGCAGATCGTCGACCTCTATCGCTTGGAAAGCGGCTTTGAGGATGCAGCTCAGTTTCTCTGCTGGGTCAAGGCAAATGGCGAGATTGTGAAAGCCAATCGCGTCTGCCGTGAAGCGACCGGCATGCCGGTTTGCGAAGGCGATTTCTTTGACGTGACCAATTGGTGGGGCTCCCACGGCGAACTGCGAGCTTCGCTTGCCAAGTGCATCGCCGACGCCGCCAAAGGCTGCCGAGTGAAGCAAGAACTGCAAATTGGCGAAGACGCGACCAAAGCGATCTATATCGATTTCTGTGTCCGTCGCATCAACGAGATCGACGGCCAGTGCATGCTCCTCGTTGAAGCAACTGACATTTCGCGGTTTCGACGGATGGAGTGCATTCTCAAGGAAATGCTGAGCAACTTGCAGGCGGCACAGGCTTAGTTCCAAACTCTGAACTTGCCATACTGATGTTTGCGCCCTCGCGAATAAATGTGCTGGGGCGTTTTTTCTGCGCGTCGGTCCGGTGACAAATTACGTTTGCGGGTGATTGAACTCGGCAATTTACTGGTTGTTTGAAATTGCGTGTTGAGATCATGCCTCCGATCGCTTTGCATCAACGCGGCTCCACATTTCTTCTCGATCGATGGCAATGGAGGGATCGGCCCGCAGTTCTGCAGCGCGGCGGTTTGCTTCCGCGAGGATTTCGGGGTTCAGCGGGATTGGCTCATTGGATGACTCGATGTCGCGCCAGAGGAGTTCGGTGAGTTCGAGTTTTTCAGCGATGGAGAGGTTTTTGAGGGCGGCGAGGTTGATTGGCATGTTTGGGCTCATGCGGGATGGACGGCAGGTACACTGTTCAACGAGCTAGTCAGCGCCGAATACAGACATTTTGACCGCCCTTGCATAGGTGCGGATGTTGTCTCGGACCAATGCCATGTCGGACTTAGCCGCCTCGATTTGCTTTGCGAAATCATGCGCACTTTGCAAATGCGCCTGGATGGACTTCGCGTTCGAGAACTGTTTGCTGGATAAATCGTAGTCTGCTTTATTGCGAATCGATCGCAATGAATCGAGTTCGCGCCCGGCGGCCGCGAGTGCGCTGAGTCCGCAGTTTTGTAGGCACCTCGAAGCGCCGCTGTGACCTTCGGCGGATTGAAGAACCCGCACTTCGCAGGATTCAACCAGACTTCGAGCAAGGTGGAAGGCGCCATAATACGCACGACTCACCGCAGATCGGTGAGCGGCTTCAGATGACAGTGCGGCGAGTTGTTCCGCCAATTTCAAAAACTCGTCCGGATTCATTGCACATCCATGTTCAGACGAAAATGGCTCGCATCACTTGCCGCGACGGTTGGCAACTTCTGATGCCACTCGTGGTACATTGCTACCGCCTCTTCCACGGAGCCTAAAGTGATCACGGAGATCAGAAAGTAGGATTCGTCGAATTCGGCATCGGATTCGAATGCGGCGGTCGCAGTTGTCTTGAAAATCTCGCGCGTCAACGCCAGAACGGCGTCCAGGCGTTTGGTGGCTGCGTGTAAGCCCGCGAGCAGGCTATTCGCTTCGACATAGCCCGAATACTCAGCCTCTTCCTCCAGAGTGAGTTCGCCTTCGTTAGCTCGTTCCGCGAGGTACTTGATGCGGCGATCCAATTCCTCGTCCTGCTTCAAATGGCGCAGCTTCTCCACCTGCTCGGCACTCAGCAATTGAAAGACGCTTTGAAAGCCGCGGGCGAAGGCTGAAGTGTCGATGGAGGTTGCCATAGTGAGATTCTAGCACAGTGAGCAGGGAGCGTCAAAATCAATCCCGCCTCTGACACCGTGTTTACTCATCGACACGGCGCCAAAGTTCTTCTTCGTCAATCGCGATGGAGAGATCGGCCTCCAATTCCGCAGCGCGGCGGTCTATTTCCGTGAGGATTTCGGGGCTTAGCGGAATTGGCTCGTTGGACGACTCGATGTCGCGCCAGTGGATTTCGATGAGTTCCAGTTTTTCGGCGATGGAGAGGATTTTGAGGGCGGCGAGACTAGTTGGCATTTTCTGAGCTCGCACGATTATGGAAGGAGGCTTATTAATCCGTTGTGTAATGAGTTATTTGGCGCCGCGGTTCTGGCAAGACGTCTTGTGATGATACTCAACTAGACTCTGGTACAATTGGTGACTGCGTTGCCTTGGTAACGTCCGGAGAATTCCCGTGATGGCGAAACTAAATCCATTTTACTGCGTAGCTGGAGCGATCGCTTTATTTACGGCTATAGCGTGGATCGGTAATTCTGAACTTCAGCCTTATATGCCTTGGGCTAAGCCACCCTATCCAGTTCGAATTCAACACGGATTTCGCGAACCTGACGACGGTACATTCGATCCGGAAATCACTTTGAAAATTAAGCGCCGACTTGAAGAACTTGGATTTGTCGCCGATGCTTCAGATCGAAGTACTCAAGGAACGCCGAAGTCTGATTTTAAGTGGCGGCTTGTGCGCACTCACAATCAAGTCCTCACGAACGTCAACTTATCGTGGCGCCACCAGATGAATTGGATTGAGGGTGAGTCACACATCACTTTGAAAGGCAAGCATGGAGCGAAGCTACTTAGTGAAGAGTCCCTAATGCTTCAGGAGCAAATTACGAAAATCGTTGACGATCTTACCGATGGTGGCAAACTGCGGCGCCTTCATGCAGGACTAGAAGTCGAGAACTAAGTAAGCTACCGCCACTCCTCCCCACCCTTCCGAGTCCCGCAAATACTTACGCGCAGTCCCAATCGCTCCGCCAGCGCCGCTTTTGCGATTAGCGCCTTATCCGCCGCCTCCGCATCAGTCGCGTAAGCCACCTGAATATGGTTGCTCTTATGCCGAGCCATCATTTGATCTCGCGTCACGCCATAGGTCACGGCGTGCATGATCGGCCACTGGGGCGTTGTCGCTTGCCAGCGACGGTTGGTTTCTGGTTCAGGCAGCGTGACGACTTCGGCGCGGCCTAGGTCGATGCAGAGTTCTTCCTCTTCGATATAGATGCGGGACCAGATGATTTCGCCTGGTTTCGAAATGCCTTTGAGCGTGCCGCCGCCGCTGGGGAAATACATCGCGGGTTGGCGTTCGCTACTTGCGCCGGACCAGCCGCCAATGAAGTGGACGGGTGGGGCGGAGCCGGAGATGAGGAAGACCCAGACGTATTCGCTGACCGTGCCGGATTGGTCAACATCGCCCCAGCGGAGGTCGTGGAGCGTGTTTTCGACGGGCTGGCCCATTGCTTTGTGAACGCGATAGGTGAGCAGGCCGTCGAGGCCGGCGCATTCGTCGACTTCGTTGAAGTGGGGCAGCGGTTCGCCTTCGAAGAGGATGCGCTTGCCATCGCGGCTTTCCACCGGCGGGCGCTCAGTATTATTGAGCGTGCCTTCGACGAGGTCGCTGGCGGGCAAGAGATCTTTGAGGCCCTGTTGATACTGAATGCCAATCGTCGCACAGCCAAAATCATCGGCGATGCGAACGGCGGCGATATACATTTTGCACTGCAGGAGAATCTGGGCGTCGGTCAGATCGGTCTCATGCTTGGGACCAGTCTTGAACTTCATGCCATGATCTTCCATCCACTTGCGAACGGCGGTCGCCTCGGCGTCGCCGACTTGAGTCGTCTCGAAGTAGAGGGCCGATTGGCTGAGTCGCTCTTTGTAGACGCCGGTCGGGTGGAGCAGGTGATCGGGAATGATCGCGTTATACATTCCCATGCAGCCTTCATCGAAGACGCCCATTATCGCCTTCTCGCGCGAAAGCTGATCGGCGAGCGCGGCGGCGAGTTTTTTCTCTTTGGCAGGAATCGCGATCGACGAAAAGGGCTGCACATGCGAGGTGTCGTGCTTGAGCTTGCCCTTCTTCAGCCACTTGCCGAGCTTGCCGCGGAATGCCTCGGAGGAAAAATCTTCGCTCCAGAGGCTGGAGTATTTGACGCCTGCTTTGGTGAGGGAGCCATTGAGATTAAGCAGGCCGACGAGGCCGGGCCAAGTGCCGGACCAATTGGCGACCGTCAGGATCGGGCCCTTGCGGCTTTCGAGACCCGCGAGAACGTGGTGCGAATATTGCCAAACGGCCTCCGCGACGATCACCGGCGCATCAGGGTGAATTTTGGCGAAAACCTCCATCCCCTGCTTTTGGGAGGAGATGAAGCCGTGCTTTTCGGTCTCGCAGTAGGCGTGCGCCCGGGTGAGTTTGTAGCCGAGGGAAGCGACGGCTTCGGTGAGCTGCTGCTCCATTTCCTCCTGCGCCGCCCAGCATTTTTGGTTGGCCGAGAGGCGGAGATCGCCGCTGGCGATGAGGAAGATTTCTTTTTTGTCGGGCTTGGGGAGTTTCTCGACTTCGGGCAGAGCGTAGCCAGCGTGCTTTGGCTCGGGCGGCGCTACAGCAACGGCTGGCTCGGGCGGCGCTGGCGCGGCTTTTTTCTTGGCCTTAGCGGGTTTGGCTGGAGTTGAACTTGGATCAGTGGTCACGGGATGCTCCGTCAGAGTTGCAAATCAAATTGTTTCAAACCATTTTCACCACGAAGCGACTGAGTTGTTTGTCAATCGCTTCAGTTGATTTTTTAGCAGGTCTGGGAGGGTTTCCCTGGAGTTTTGGTTTTGACAAGGTGATTGAGGATCGTCAAGAGCTTGCGTATGCAGGCGATGGTCGCGACCTGCTCGTCCTTGCCCGCCGTGGTGACACGTTCGTACAGGGCTTTGATCGGTACATTGCACCTCGCGGCGGTGCGTGCCGCCATGTAGAGGACGTTACGAATGGCGCTGCGTCCTGGCCTTGGCGACATCGATGCCAGCGAAAGAGCGGACGCCTTTGGAAGATACCTTGTCTCGTGGATACGGGATCGCCGTCGTCGACGGACGTTCCTGGAGACTGTTCGGGTTAGTTCCAAAAGGGCCGACGACGACCCAGCTTCGTGACGGGCTCGGGGGCCCCAGGCACATTCGATCTGCCGTCGGCTGGCCTGTAGGACGCTGCCTCGCTAGGCTCAGCAGCGTCCGGCAAGCCAAGAGAATTCAATTCGCCCTTCGCGCTGGATGGTAACATACGAGGCGCTAAGACACGAAGCAATACGACTAACCGCGGAGGAACTGGACCTACCTTCTCCGCGTTCTGACCTCTGCGGTGAAAATGTATTGAGTATCCCTGCGTGTCTTTGTGCCTCGTGTCTTTGTGGTGAACGAGTTTATTTCGATCAATGGATGAAGTTAATGCAATCGATGCCGATTCTTGGCGCCCATACTTCCGCCGCGGGTGGCTGCGATAAAGCGGTTGCGCTCGCTAAGCGGAGTACCTGCGACTGTGTGCAGGTGTTTACGAAAAACAATGCGCGCTGGGATGCCAAGCCACTGACGGAAGAGGAGATTTTGCGATTCCGAGCGGCGCTGACGGAGACTGGCGTCTCGCATCCGATCGCACATGCCTCTTACCTGATCAACATGGCGGCGAAGGACGATGTGCTGCGAAAAAAATCCATCGATGCGATGCGGATTGAGCTCGAGCGCGCCAATCAGTTGGGGTTAATCGGCGTCGTCGTGCATCCGGGCGCCTGTGGCGTGCAATCGGAGGAAGAAGGGATTGCACATATGGCCGCCGCGATTGATGAGTTGCACAACGCGCTGCCGAAGAGCCAAGCGAAATTGATTTTGGAATGCACGGCAGGGCAGGGGACTTGCATGGGACACCAGTTCGAGCAGCTTGCGGCGATGCTGAGTCAAGCCAAGACCGGCGATCGTGCGGCGATCTGTGTGGATACTTGCCACTTATTCGCGGCCGGCTATCCATTAGAAAATCGGAAAGATTATCTAGCGACTTTTCGACAATTTGACAAACTGATCGGCGTCGACCGCATCGTGGCGTTTCATCTCAATGACAGCAAAAAGCCGCTCGGCTCGCGAGTGGATCGCCACGAGCATATTGGCAAAGGATTGATTGGAATTGAGGCATTTTCACACCTGCTGAATGACAAACGTTTTCGTGACGTGCCGATGTATATGGAGGTTCCCAAAATTGGGGATGGAGTCGAGTCGGATAAGGAGAACCTGGAACTACTGCGGTCCCTATGTAAGTAACGATTTTCTCGGACCAGTAACAAAAGGGCGCCGATTTCGCTGTTGTAGGGCCCAAATGAGGGAAAAACTCAACTTTGCCGGTCCGCCTGATTCAGCCTAAACTAGTTCTCCGTCCACAAAGTTCTTTCCGGGTGGCGGGGGCGCACCGCGTAGCGGGAGCCCCCAGTTGCGGCCGAGATTTTGCGGGACACGCATTAGGTTGCCGCCGCAATTTGCGCACTTTGGTACACCGCCTATGACGCAGAACTCGCCACTCCCGCCTCCCAACCACGACCCACAGCCAACGCCGATTGATCGGGAAGCGCAAACGCTCGCCGCGCCGGGGCGTGTGATTGAAGGCGCAGGCGTGATGATCGGCCCCTATAAGCTCCTGCAAAAGCTGGGCGAAGGCGGAATGGGACAGGTCTGGGTTGCGGATCAGGAGCACCCCGTCAAGCGACGCGTTGCACTCAAGGTCATCAAGGCGGGGATGGATACCGAGCAGGTGATCGCCCGCTTCGAGGCGGAGCGGCAAGCGCTCGCCATGATGGATCACACGAATATCGCGCGCGTACTTGATGCCGGGCAGACGCATTCGGGCCGCCCCTATTTTGTGATGGAACTCGTGAAGGGCGTTCCGATCACCAAGTATTGCGATGAGTTGCATCTAACGCTGCGCGATCGACTGAAGCTTTTCATCCCGGTGTGCCAGGCGATTCAGCATGCGCATCAAAAGGGGATCATTCACCGCGATATCAAGCCGGGCAACGTGCTCGTGTGCATGCAAGATGGCCAGCCGGTGCCGAAGGTGATCGATTTTGGTCTGGCGAAGGCGCTCGGACAAAAGCTCTCGCAGCACACGATGGTCACGCAGTTTGGCGCGGTAGTGGGGACGCTGGAGTACATGAGCCCCGAGCAAGCGGAGCTCAGCGCGCTCGATATTGACACCCGCGCCGATGTCTACGCGCTCGGCGTGATGATGTATGAACTGTTGGTGGGCACGACGCCGCTGACGGCGCAGCGGCTCAAGCAAACGGCGTTCGACGAAGTGCTGCGCTGTATTCGCGAAGTTGAACCGCCTCGACCGAGTACGCGGCTGTCGGAGTCGAAGGATACGATCATCAATGTGGCCGCGCTACGGAAAACGGAGCCGCTGCGCCTGACTCGCGATTTGAAGGGCGACCTCGATTGGATCGTGATGAAGTGCCTCGAGAAGGATCGGACGCGGCGCTATGACGCGGCAGCGGCGCTGGCGCGGGATGTTGAGCGATTTCTCACCGATGTGCCGATAGAGGCGAGGCCGCCTAGTGTTATCTATCAAACGCAAAAATTCGTTCGTAAGAATCGACTGGGCATTGCTATCGCGACAAGTTTTTTACTGCTACTGCTCGCGGCAACGGTCATCAGCGGCTGGCAGGCGTTTCGTGCGACACGGGCGGAATCGATCGCTAAGACAAACGAGCAGAAAGCCGTAGACAGCGAAAAACGGGCGGTTCAGCAGCAGAAGCTGGCGGAAGCAAATGAAAAGAAGGCGATCGAATCTGCACTCGCCGAAGAGAAAGCGCGAGCGAATGAGACCGCGTCGCTCAAAAAACAAATTCAGTTCGCGCAGTCGGAGCTTTCGTCTCGCAAGCAGTCCTACGCGCTAGTCGATGTGCTGGAGACGATGTTTGATAAGGACAACGTGGATCGGGATGAGAGCGAGATCATTCCTCGATTGAAGGAGAAGATAGAGAAGATCGTGGAGACGGTCGACAACGCGGAAGGGGCTGATCCGGGGCTCCGCGGAAGATTGCGGATAGCTCTCGGCACGATGCTGCTGAACTTTAAGGACTTCGATCGCGCGATCACCGAACTCAGAAAAGCAGTTGACGTTCAAGAGTCGATTTCGGGGCCGGAGAGTCATGAAACCTTGAGCGCCCGTAACCGCTTGGGGCTTGCGTACCTTGCCGCAAAACGGAATGACGATGCGAAAAAGATTTTTGATGAGGTGCATGGCATTCGACTGCGAGTGCTTGGCCCCGATCATGAAGATACGCTGGTCAGTTTGCATAATCTGGGCTGGTATGCCCAGGAAATAGGACAGGCTCAGGAGGCGATTCCGAAGTTTCAAGAAGTCGCGGAACGTACTCGAAAGCTCAAAGGCGAAGAGAGCGTTGAGTTGGCCGATGCGCTGGAAGCGCTCGGCGTATGCCATCGTGTGAATGGCACGATCGTGAAGGGAGTGGAATATGCGGAGCAGGCAGTGAAGCTCCGCGAGAAGTTGCAGGGGCCTGAAGATCAAAAAACATTACGCGCGAAATATCAGTTGGCCTGGAACTATGGCCTCGCGGGCGAAGCGGACAAGGCGATCAAAATTTACAGCGAATTGGCGGAGATCCGGCGAAAGCTGCGGGGGCCGTTGCACTGGCAAACGCTGGAGGCGAATAGCGATTTGGCTTGGGCTTATGGAATCAAACGCGACTATCCGACAGCGATCGCCAAGTATGAGGAAGTGCTTGCCAAACGCCGCGAAGTGAACGGCTATGACGATCCCAAGACACTTTCAACCCAAACCTTTTTGGCGGATATCTATTCCGAAGCAGGGGTGAACGATAAGGCAATTCCGCTTTACGCAGACCTTTGTGAACGAATTCGCTCGAAGTATGGCGCCGACTCCGTGGAAGCTTGGAACACAGAGAATAACTATGCGGTGGCTTGCGATCGAGGAGGCCAGCATCAGTTAGCAGGAAAGCTCTATGAGGGAGTGCTGAGTTCCAAGCGGAAGAAACTGAAGCCAGATGATTCGGCCATCGCGGCCTCCGTCAACAATCTCGGCAATCACTATTTCGATACGCAGCAATTCGAAAAAGCGCTGCCTTTCTATTTGGAAGCAGTCGACCGCGATACGAAGCTCTTTGGAATCGACAATCGCCAGACGCTGCTAGTGACGATGAACCTCGGCATGACGCTCAGCCGGCTGGCTCGGCATGAAGAAGCGATCGAGAAACTGAGCGATGTGCTGAAACGCCAAACATCGCTCAGCGGCCCGCGACACCAGCAGACGTTTTCATGCATGACGGCGCTCGCCGATGCCTATCAAGCGAAAGGCGACCTTGCCAATTCACTCAAGCTCAATGAGCAGATTGCCCAGGCTTGGGATGAGTTGTTTGGTCCTAGCCACAAAGACCCTCTTGCCCGTTGGCGCATGGTTCGTTGGCAACGCTCTTCGTTAGGAGACAAGCGCGGCGCGCTAGAAATTGCAATCAAGGTGCACCAGCAAACTGCGAAAACACTTGGCGAAAGTGATGCGTCCACGATGCAGGATCAGTCCTACGTCGCCGATCTCTATGACGCACTGGGAAATCCCGAACTGGCGGAACCTCTTCACCGGGCGCGTCTCGAATTCGTCGCGACGCAACCGACAGCTGCGTTCATGACGCCGATCATCAAGTCGATCCTTTCAAAGAACCTCATCGAGCAGAAAAAGTTTGGCGAAGCGAAGCGGTTACTCGACGAAGTGATGGAGTACTACCGTAAGAATTTGCCGGGCAATATCAACCAGCATTCGAATGCTCTGTTGTTAGCTCGATGTCACATGGAAGCCGCGAACTATGATGCGGCGGAAAAGTTGCTAGTGGAGGCCGCTGACGGACTTGAAAAGGCTGAGTCGCCGGAAGCGATTACCGCGATGCGACAGCTTACTGAGCTCTATACGCTTTGGAAAAAGCTTGACAAGGCGGAAGAATGGCGAAAGAGAGAAGTGACTAGCCCGCTTCAACCTTCTGCGCTGCCGAATCGCATCGAAAAGAAAGCCGCAAGTAGTTGAGCCCCCAAATTGCAACAGACTTATGACTTCAGTGTGATTGGCGGCGGGGGTGGCTGTGTAACTACCCTCCAACTTCTTCTCACGCCGCGCGCGTTTTCGTACTCGTACTCCTAATTCCTTCTCGTACTCGAATTCAGGGCCAACGGCCTGTGATATCGTAGCCA
>JBKJSI010000362.1:0-7434 GCA_046595915.1 Pirellulaceae bacterium | reverse complement strand
ATTGGCCCTGGATTCGCCAAAGGGCAAGAAGGGAAACTCCAAGCCACCGCCATCGTGATTCAAGGTGAGAAAACGCTTTGCCTGGTCGCGGTTGACATCCTGATGATGCATCGCGACTACACCGACCAAGCCGCGCGGGCGATTGAAAAGGAATGCGGCATCCCCTTTGACAACATTTTGATCAACTCGAGCCACACGCATCACGCGCCTTCGACTGTCACCGTGCATGGCTACGACCGCGACGAAGAGTTCTGCAAACGCACCGTCGCGGCGATCATCGATTCCGTCAAAAAAGCGAGCGCGATCGCCAAAGATGCGGCGCCCAGCCAAGGTCGCTATCGCTTAGGCCAAGAAGCAACGGTCGGCCAGAATAGCCGCCTCTTGCTGAAGGATGGAAAGATTTTCTGGATCGGCCCGCGAGATGAGGTCGTGCGCCCGACGGGGCCGTTTGATGTTGATTTGCCGGTCATTGCCTTTCAAAGGCCCGACAAAAGTTACGCGGCTCTATTCTTCAATCATTCCACGCACTGCATTGGTACCCGCACTGGCAAACGATCGCCCAGCTTTTACGGCCTCGCGGCACAAGAACTGTCGGATGAGCTCGGCGCGCCCGTCGCGTTTCTCTCCGGCGCAGCGGGCTCGACGCACAACCTGGTTCTCGATTGCAACGAAATGGTGACCCGCATCAAAGCCGCCGTGCAAGAAACGCTCGCCAAGACCGAGCCAATGCACTCCAGCCGATTAGCGGCAGTTAAAAAAGAAATCCAATTCCAAATGCGGACCTTCGACGAAGAGAAGGAAGACAAAGCCGTCATGGACTACTGCAAAAAATACGCGCCCGCAGGCGCAGACTCGATCGTCGATGTCTTCCGCAAAAGCCGAGCCAAATTGAAAACGCAGCAAGGCCAATCGCGCCCCATGTGGCTGCAAGCGATGCAAATTGGCGACGTCTACCTCGTTTGCGTGCCCGCCGAATTCTTCACGACCCACGGAGTCGAAATCAAACGCCGCTCTCCCTATCGCAACACGTTCGTCTGCGGCCTCAGTAACGACTATGTCGGCTATCTCCCCGACCGCAAAGGGTTTGAACAGGGCGGCTACCAAACCTGGATGGGCCTGCACAGTTTTTCCGAAATCGGCACCGGCGAGATGGTCGTCGAAGAGAGCCTTAAACTTCTCAAGGAGCTTGGCGGAGAGGCGAAATAAGTTCGTCAAACTAACCAGGGCTTCATCACCTTCCCCGCCACATCGGTCAGTCGAAAATCGCGTCCTTGATGCCGGTGTGTTAGCTTCAAATGATCGAGGCCGAAAAGGTGCAACAGTGTCGCGTGTAGATCATTGATATGCACTGCATCTTTAGCGATGCCCCAGCCGATTTCGTCCGATTCGCCGTAGACTTGGCCGCCCTTAATCCCGCCGCCCGCCATCCACATCGTAAACGCGAAGGGATGATGATCGCGCCCGGAGACTGCGCCGCCGTTGCGGTTTTCCCCCAGCGGCGTGCGCCCAAATTCGGCGCCCCAAACGACGAGCGTGCTATCGAGCAGGCCGCGAGCTTTGAGATCCTTGAGTAGAGCGGCAACCGGCTGATCGACGACCCAACTGTTGTAGCGAAGGTCTTCGTTGAGATTGCTGTGTTGGTCCCAGGCTTCGTAGATGACGTTCACAAAGCGCACACCCCGCTCGACCATCCGCCGCGCGAGGAGACAATTGCGCGCGAACGAGAGATGCGCATTCGCGACATTACCGCGGCCGGTGGCTTGCGGATGTTGCTTGCGCTCAACGCCATAAGCATCGAGCGTCGCGGCGTTTTCACTTTTGAGATCAATCAGCTCCGGCGCGGCGGATTGCATGCGGAAAGCAAGTTCATAGTTCGCGATGCGGCTGGCGATTTCCGGGTCGTGCATCTCGCCCAAATGCTGCTCGTTGAGCGATTTGAGTGCATCGAGGCCGCGACGCTGAAGCTCAGGCGGCAGGCCGGCCGGGTTTTCGAGATTAAGCACCGCCTCGCCTTCACTGCGAAAGAGCGTGCCTGCATAGAGCGAAGGCAAAAAGCCGCTCGACCAGAGCGACGCGCCGCCGCTGGAACCGCGCCCGGTGGTGAGGACGACATATCCCGGCAGATTTTGCGACTCCGAGCCCAGACCATAATTGAGCCAGCTTCCCATCGTCGGCAAGCCAAAGGTCGCGCGGCCGCAGCTTAAGAGAAGCTGACCGGGATGATGATTGAACTGCTCGGAGTGCAGTGAGCGGACCATCAGAATGTCGTCGGCGCAAGTCGCGATGTTCGGCAAAAAGTCGGAAAAATCCATGCCGCACTCGCCATGCTTGCTCCAAGTGCGCGGCGAGCCGAGCAGCACCGCTTCCTCTTTCTTGATAAAAGCGAAGCGAACCTTATCGAGCATCTCCTTCGGAAGCGGCTTGCCGTCGAGTTCCTTGAGCTTGGGCTTGGGATCGAAAAGATCGAGCTGCGAAGGTGCGCCGGCCTGAAACAGGAAAATGCAATTCTTGGCTTTGGGTGCGAAGTGCGGCGACTTCGGCGCGAGCGGATTTGCCGACTTCGCTTCATCGGCCCCGAGGACGCCATCCGACTGCAGCGCCGCCGCAATCGCCGCCATGCCCAGACCGCTGGCCGTGCTCGTCAAAAAACTCCGACGCGTGTTCGCGATGTAATGATCAAAGGGATTCATCGGTTACTCACGAGTCACGAATTGATCGAGGTTAAGCAAAATGCGGAGCGTGGCAACCCAAGCCGCCTGCTCCTGCGGATTTTCGGTTTTGACCGCATGCGATCCGATCATTAAGTTGGCCGCATCCGGGTGCTTTTGATACCAGGCGCGAGACTCAACAAGCAGTTGGTACAGCGTTTGGAGATCCTCCTCCGTCGGTGTACGGGCGACACAAGTTCGAATGGCCAGCGCCAAGCGATCCTGGTCGCTCTTCGCTTCCGATCTCAAAATTCGAGCCGAAAAAGCCTGAGCGCTTTCCGCGAAAGTCGCATTGTTAAGCGTCGTGAGTGCTTGCAGCGCCGTGTTGGAAGCTCGTCGTTCGACGCAGGTAAGGTTGGCATCCGGACAATCAAACAGCGTAAGATTCGGATGCGGCGAGGTGCGTTTGAAAAAGGTATACATCCCACGCCGGTACCGATCACCGCCAGCCGAGTCGGTCCATTTAAAATTGCCCGCGTAACTCAAATCGGCAATGCCCGGCGGCAGAGGCGGAAAGACGCTCGGGCCGCCGACTCGCGGCGAAAAAAGCCCCGCAGCTTCGAGGCTAATATCGCCGAGCACTTCCCCTTCAACACGCCAGCGGTTTTGCCGCGCGAGCAGCAGGTTCTGCGGATCGGTCTCATGGAGCTCAAGCCGATACCGCGATGCCTGACGATAGGTTGCCGACATCACGATTTGCTTGATGAGCGTCTTTCGCGACCAACCCTCTTCGACAAAGCGATTCGCAAGCCAATCAAGCAGCGCGGGATGCGTGGGCGGATCGCCACGCACACCAAAATCACTGGGCGTTCTCACCAAGCCCTGACCAAAGAGCATCCGCCAAACCTGATTGGCCGTCACGCGCGGTGTGAGCGGATTCTCCAGCGAAACAAGCCAACGGGCGAAGTCAAGGCGATCGGCGGGCTTAGTTGCGTCGCGCGAAACAAGCGGCGGCAGCGTCGCCAAGCCGCCAGGCTCAACTTCGAGTTCCTTGATCGGCTCCAAAAACTCGCCCCGCTTGAGCACAAACGTCGACCGCGGTTTTTCGGCGCGCTGCACAAAGATCCGCGCGTCGAGTTCCGGCTTAGCCGGCGCTTTCTTCTTCAGCCCGGCCAATTCCGCGACGAGCTTTTTCGACTTTTCATGTTCGCCGCTGAAGTGACTGAGCAGTTGCTTCCTTTGCGAGTCATTGCGATCCTCTTCTTTGAGCGCGAGAATCTTGGCGATCGCCAGCGGCACGCCGAGATCGGGCTCGACACCCGTTTGAAGCGAGAGCTTGAAACGTCCAATCGTGTGCTGCAATCCATGTTGTTGCGACAGCGTAACTCGCACAAACAGCGGCTGCGTCGCGACGATTGGCTCCTTTAGTCGAAGCACAATCCAGTGCGGCTTGCCAAACTGCGGCGCAATCGCCCAGCCCGTGTCGGGCTTGCCATCGATCGCGTGCGCCGCGGCGAATTGACCGCTGCCTTGTTCAAAATCGGCCTTGGCCGAAGCAAATTCAACGGCCTTGGCGTCGGCACTCGTCGCGATCTCAGCGCGGCACTCACTAAGCACATAATTGCCATGTGGCGTTCTACCCGGGCCGCCGCCGCCAAGCGTCGGATCAGGCAACAAATCAAGCCGAATCGCATCAATCGTGATCGCCGGAGTTCGCCCGGTAATCGTGTCAATCGCCTTCTCGGGATTCGCGCCCGATGCCAGCAACGAGCCATCGGCCTGAACCGTCCAGACCGCGCCGCTGTCACTCGTGATCTTCATCTCCTCCAATGGCGAAAGTTTGATCGGCTGCGCGAGCAGCGGTGCGATCCGCTCATGCTGCGTTTGGCGCCACTGAGCAAACTCCGGCGCAAACTCCTCCTGAACCGCGCTCAGCTTCGCCGTCAGATCAACCAAGGCTTGCTCATGCGCCGACTTGTCGCGCTCATACTGCCGCATCTCCGCCTCGGACTTCGCAATCCTCGTCGTCGTTTCATCACCATTATTAAAGACCGAAAAAAGCTGGTAGTACTCCCGCTGGCTGATCGCGTCATACTTATGCGAATGACAACGGGCGCACCCGACCGTGAGTCCCAACCAAACCGCGCCGGTGGTCTCGGTGCGATCAAAACAGGCTTCGACGCGAAATTGCTCTTGGTCGGTCCCGCCTTCGGTGTTCGTCAAGGTCTGCCGATGAAAAGCAGTCGCCAGCCTTTGCGATGGGTTCGCCTCGGGCAAAAGATCCCCCGCGAGTTGCTCGATCGTAAATTGATCAAACGGCATGTCGGCGTTGATCGCGCCAATAACCCAATCGCGCCACAGATAGGCATCGGGCCGGGCGTTATCTTTTTCATAGCCATCGGAGTCGGCATAGCGAGCCATGTCGAGCCAATGCCGGGCCCAGCGTTCGCCGAAGTGAGGTGATGCGAGCAGTCGATCGACAAGTTTTTCATAGGCATCGGGCCGCGTGTCGTTGACGAAGGCATCGACTTCTTCGATCGGCGGCAATAGTCCAACCAGATCCAAATAAAGTCGTCGGATTTGCGCCGTGCGATCAGCTTCCGGCGATGGCGCAATGCCGCGTCGATCCAGTTCTGCAAGAATGAATGAGTCGAGGCCTTCGCGAAGCCAAGCGGGATTCCTGACCGCCGGCAACGGAGGCGAAGCGATCGGTTGATACGACCAGTGCGAGTTCTTCTCCGTCGTCGATTCCGCAGGCCACTTCGCGCCTTGATCGATCCAGGCGCGAATCAAATCAATTTGCGCGGCCGAAAGTCGCTCGCCTTCAGGCGGCATGATGCGGTCAGGATCGGCGCCACTGATAAGTTGCAAAATTCGGCTCTCGGCGCTCTTGCCAGCAATGATGACCTTGCCTTCGTCGCCCCCCGCCAGCGCCGCGGCCGATTGATCGAGCCTCAGCCCCGCTTCCCGTTTTTCGGCGCCATGACAGGAATAACAGTGCTTGGCAAAGATCGGCGCGATGTCCGTTTTGAAATCCACCTCGCGCTGCTGAGCAAGAGACGGCGGCGCATACACAATCAAAGTAAGTACGACGACCAGACACACTACCCGCATTGCATCCCTCCAGCCGCTGTCGTTGCCTCAACAACAGGGCACCCGATTGTAATCGGAAAAGATCGCCCGGCGTGATTGCGCCCTACATGAAAAGCAAAGTGCCTCGATCTGAACAAACGAAACGAACGACATTGCTCTTCCCCCATCCTGTCAATCCTGTAAATCCTGTCCAAAAAACCGTTTTAAGACAGGATTGACAGGATGAACAGGATGATTGCTGTTTGATTCCCTCACAGCCCCGCTGCGATTAGAATGTGAGTCCCGCCTTTATCCCGCGCCCGCGGTCCCGCCCCTCTCCAAAAACTGCGCTATGAAAAAGTTTTCCCTTCGCCTTTGGTTCGTCGCGCTGATCGGCTCGTTCACGGCTGGCGCCTTCGCCGACGAGCCCATCGTCTTCAACCGCGACATCCGCCCGATCCTCAGCGACAATTGCTTCTTCTGCCACGGCCCCGATCGCAACAAACGCCAAGCCGATCTGCGCCTCGACACGCTTGAAGGCCTCCATGGCAAAGAAGGCAAGCCAGGCGCACTCATTCCCGGCAAGCCAGACGAAAGCGAACTCGTTCATCGGATCCTTTCAACCGATGCCGAGCAAAAAATGCCGCCCGCCGATAGTGGCAAATCGCTGAAGCCCGCCGAAATCGATCTCATCAAACGCTGGATCGCCCAAGGCGGTGATTTCGAAGGTCACTGGGCCTTCTTACCTCGCAAAGCAAGTTCCACCCTCGCCGATGACAAAGCAGCAACCGCCAAGCTCGACGCACTCGTCGATGGTGAGCGCACCAAGCACAATCTTCCCGCCGCGCCACAGGCCGACAAGATCACGCTCCTTCGCCGAGTTCACTTTGATCTCACGGGATTGCCGCCCAGCGACGAAGAAGTCGCCAAATTCGTCGCCGATGAATCTCCACAAGCCTACGAAGCCCTTGTCGATCGCCTCCTCGCCTCGCCCCACTATGGCGAACGCATGGCCATGTGGTGGCTCGATCTCGTCCGCTATGCCGACACCGTCGGCTATCACGGCGACCAGGAGATGAGCGTTTCCCCCTTCCGTAACTATGTCATCAACGCCTTCAACATCAACAAGCGATTCGACGAGTTCACCCTCGAACAACTCGCAGGCGACCTCGTCCCCAATCCCACCCGGCAACAGTTGATCGCCTCCGGCTACAACCGCCTCGGCATGATGAGCGCCGAAGGCGGCGGACAAGACAAAGAGTATCTCGCCAAGTACATGTCCGAGCGCGTTCGCAATGCCTCGGGAACCTGGCTTGGCGTCACCCTCGGTTGCGCCGAATGCCACGACCACAAATTCGATCCGCTCACCACCAAAGACTTCTATCGCTTCGGCGCCTTCTTCGCCGACGTCAAAGAGCGCGGCATTTATGGCGGCGCCAATGCCGATGGCAACTGGGGCCCCTTTGTCAAAGACCCGACGCCCGAACAAGAAGCCGAGCGCAATCGCATCGCGAGCAAGATCAGCGAAGTCCGCGCGATCCTAGAAAAATCGACGCCCGAGCTAGTCGCCGCCCAAGCCGAGTGGGAAAGCAAACAAGTTCCCTGGACGATCTTGAAACCCGAGACGCTCGTTTCTAAAGAAGGCGCGACACTCACCGCCAAAGATGATTCATCAATCCTGGTCTCCGGCAAAAGCCCCGCCACCGATGCGTAC
>JBKJSI010000417.1:0-3214 GCA_046595915.1 Pirellulaceae bacterium | reverse complement strand
TAGCGCGACGACCTCTCCAAAGCCGAGGGTGATCGGCCTTCTATTTCGATCTCTCAGCCATCTTCAAATTCGCTACACCCAACATCGAAAGCCAATGAACGCGCCGATTACGAAATGATTCGCACCAGCCTGAGATCACTGATGTTTTAGCGCCTATTACCGAGGAAGGAATTCCATGATCAGCGTCATCATACCTGCTCTGAATGAAGCAAAGACGATTTGCGAATTGATCCGGTTCGCTCGGCGTAGCAATCGAGTTTCGGAAGTCATAGTTGTAGATGATGGATCGATTGACGGAACTCCAGAAATCGCTAAAAGCGCCGGCGCTCGCGTGATTCGAAGCACTCTGCTGGGCAAAGGCGCTTCGATGGAGGACGGAATGCGAGCGGCGAGGTCAGAGCTAGTGGTCTATTTAGATGGCGATTTATCGGGCCTGGATGACAACCTTGTTGCGAAGCTAACTGCGCCGCTACTGGCACAAGAAGCGGATTTCGTAAAAGCAAAATTCTCGCGCAGCTCAGGTCGAGTTACGACGTTGACTGCGCGGCCATTGCTGCAAGTCTTTTTCCCAGAGTTGGCAGCCATCGATCAACCACTCGGTGGAATTGTGGCGGCTCGAAAGGCATTGCTTATGGAGCTGCGATTTGAATCTGATTATGGGGCTGACGTCGGTTTGCTCATTGATGCCTGGGCTTGCGGCGCGCGAATCAAGGAAGTGGAAATCGGCCACATTGAGCACGATAGTCAACCTCTCGACAAATTGGGGGAAATGGCGGAGCAAGTAGTCCGAACCGTTTTTGAACGTGCGACGACTTACGAGCGCTTTAGTGCCCGCCAAGTTCAAGAAGTTCGCGAAGTCAAGCGGCGTACGCAAGCAGAAATGGAAGTCGTTTTAGGGAAAGTAGGGCGACCAGAGCGCATCGCTTTGGTCGACATGGATGGCACTTTGCTACAAGGGCGCTTGGTAGTCGAACTCGCTCGTAAGCTCGGAAAATTCGCCCAGTTATCCGAGTTTCTTGACCATCCCACTCTCACCGCGGAGGAGCGCACACATTCGATTGCAGCTATTTTCGCCGGAGCCTCGCGTCGGTGCATTGAAGAGGCAGCACAGGTGGCCGACCTGGCGGAGGGCGCAGACGATTTGATTGTCGGGCTGCGAAAAGCGGGCTACCGTGTGGGTGTTGTAACAGATAGCTACCACATCGCCGCCGACATCGTTCGGCGAAGGGTTTTCGCTGATTTTACCGTAGCTCACGTAATGAAGATGCGCGACGAAGTGGCGACCGGCGAGTTGGTCTTGTCGCCCGCGATGTCGCACGAGCGCGGATGCAAGCAGCATTCATTTTGCAAAGCCAATGTTTTGCTGCACCTCTCTGAGAGAACCGGAGTTCCAATCGCCGATTTTCTAACCATAGGTGACGGTCTCAATGATGTTTGCATGCTCAGGAAGGCGGGAATTAGTTTTGCCGTCAACACAAACCTTAGCGAAGTGCAAAACGCCGCTGGGCATGTCATTACAGGATGCCTCACGCAAGTTCTGTCTCAGCTTCAGGTTGTTGAGCAAAGAAGCGCACGACAAACATCGCAGCGAGTGCTGTTGAACAAACAATTCGATTTCGTTGTTGAGAAATAACGGTGAAGAGGTAAAGCGCCGGAGCGGTGTTGCTCGCGGTGCGACGGGTATTTTACGCCGCAATCATGAAATGCGGTTGCCGGATGGAAATGGGCAATTGGACATCGAACTGGCAATGGAGCAATCAATGAGACAGACTGGCAACAAAATCATCATGATTTCCACCCACGGATACGTTGCTGCAGCGCCTGAGCTAGGAAAGCCCGATACCGGCGGACAAGTGCTCTATGTTCTGGAGATTTCTCGCTGCCTCGGTCGCATGGGATTTGAAGTCGATATCTTAACTCGGCGATTTGAAGATCAGCCGGCGGTTGATGTCGTCCAGGAGGGAGTGCGTGTCGTTCGATTTCCCTGTGGCGGCTCCAATTTCATTCCCAAGGAAACGCTTCACGAGTGCCTCGATCAATGGGTCGAGAATGCCTATCCGTATTTGCGCAAGCAGTTTGACAACATTCGCTTCATCAGCAGCCACTACTGGGACGCTGGGTTGGCCGCTTGCCAACTAGTTGACTGTCTGGCTGTTCCGCATATGCACACGCCTCATTCATTAGGAGTGTGGAAGCGCGAAAGTATGCCCGGCGACCAGGACGAAAAAGAGCGTCGGTATAACCTCCGTCGTCGAATTCAAGCAGAAAGAGAACTTTACCAGCAAGCGCATGCGATTGTCGCGACAACACCACAGCAAAAGGAGATTCTGCTGGCGAGCGAGTATTCAGCGCTTTCGTCACGGCTTCGCGTAATTCCGCCCGGCTACGACGACTCACGTTTTTTTCCGGTCTCCGAATCCACTCGCAAGGTTCTCAAACGCGAGCTCGGTATGGAAGGAAAAGTTGTGCTCGCTCTAGGACGCACTGCTAGAAATAAAGGTTACGACCTCTTGATTCGCTCCATGGTTCCGGTCTCTGAACGAGTCCCGGACGCCAGGCTTCTTCTCGCGATTGGTTCAACTCAACCCACTGCAACTGAATCAATGTTGCTTGACGAACTAAAACAGATTGCCAACCAAACAGGATTCCCCGATCGAGTGATGCTTCGCGATTACATTCCTGATGATCGGCTGGCGGACTACTATCGAGCCGCAGATGTTTTCGCCTTAAGCAGCCGTTATGAGCCATTTGGCATGACCGCCGTCGAAGCAATGGCCTCGGGAGTTCCCACGGTAATTACCACGGAAGGCGGTTTATGGGATCAAGTAACTTGGGGTGTCGAGGCTGTCTATGCAAATCCAAATGACCCTGACGCTTTCGGCCATGCCATCACTCAGATTTTGGCTTATCCACAAGTCGCGTCTCAGCTGTCAGACAATGGCGCCAAGAAGGCGCGCTCCTGTTTTACATGGACATCAATCTCACAGCAAATACTCAACTTTGCTGACGAGGCTCGCCCTCGCGCAGGCTTTCGAGTATCCCCTCCGGTTGCCT
The DNA here is from genome assembly GCA_046595915.1 of Pirellulaceae bacterium. GTDB lineage: Bacteria > Planctomycetota > Planctomycetia > Pirellulales > Pirellulaceae > JBKJSI01. The sequence continues at coordinate 160 of JBKJSI010000417.1, read as the reverse complement.
CTCCATTTAGAACGGCTAGCGACGCCAATGGCAGAACGCAACTGGATGCCGGCTAGAGTTCTCGATGGGACGACATCCAATCGCCAGCTGAGCCGAGGAGATGCGCTCCAGCGCGGGCTTTCCTGTGAATCCTGCGACAACCACAAAATGAAAAACCTAC
>JBKJSI010000233.1:0-4586 GCA_046595915.1 Pirellulaceae bacterium | reverse complement strand
CGGGAATGGCGGTGATTTCGTTCGATTTGTCATCACAAGCGACTTGTCCTAGCGACAGTCCAAACTCGCTCGCCCACACGCTCACCGAATGCAATGCGCCGAGACCCTTCTTGCGATTGTGACTGCGCCGCACCGTCTTGCCATCAATGGCATAGATCGGCTGCTGGATTTCAGTCGCCTCAGCGGCTTGCTCCTTGAGCGCCGAGAGCCAGGCGCAGAAGCAGGTCTGAAAGGCGGAGGGATGAAGCAGCGACAACACCCGCCGAAAAACATCCTTCCGCGGAACGCCGTTGGGCAGGTCGAGTACGCGGAGCAAGAAGGCTTCTTTATACTTCGCCCATTGCCCAATCGTCGTCGGGCCACTCGCCCCGGCGAGGACAGCCATCAAGGCGATGACCACGACGCTGACAAACGGATGCTTCTGATTGATCGTACTACGTGGGTCTTCCAATTCATCGAAGCAACCCACCACCTCCTCGAGTCCGATGCGAACCGTAGCCACGAGATAGCTCGGTGCGTGTGGATTGAAACACCACGGAATAAGCTAACCATCGAAAGACACTCGCGCTAGCCTCCTACCTTGCCAGGACTACCTAAAGTGCGCGCTGGCCCTGCGGACGTAACCCCTATGGTTGCTCGCATACCCTCCGTATTTGAAACGAAACTCTCGGAACCTCGGGTTAACGGAACCGGGCGGTTAGTAGAGGGAACTAGTAGTTTGACTTCCGATGGTTGCCCAGTTCGGCATCGTAACTAAGGCAATGTATCGGTGGTGACAACACCATTCCCTAATGTTTAGCTTCAAAGGCGAAGCAAATAACCTTTTCTGGTGTAACAAACTCTTTTGCTTTTCGCTGTCGGAGATACCCCCACCTTTCTAACGGAGATTCCCCTATGCGATTGGCAACGCTACAACACTCACTCGCGACGTTTGTCCTACTTTTTGGTGCAGGATTGTGCGTTGGGGCCGTCGGCGATCGCTCAATGGCGGAGTTGATCGCCCAAGGCAAGAAGATTGATGGAGAAAAGGCAATTGCGGAAGCTATTCAGGCGCTCGATGAAGCGCTCCGACGTGAGCCAGACAACGTAGAAGCGCTCCGGTCCCGAGGGCGAGCTCGTGCTTTAACCAAAACTGGTGAAGGTGCGATGGACGATGTCAATCGAGCTGTCGAATTGGCTCCAAAGTCGGCCGATTGCCGTTTTGATCGTGCTATGGCCAAGATTTATAGGGACGGCAATCTTCAAGGGGCAATCACCGATTTTGATGAGGCGGCCTCCCTCGCAACGCCAGGCTGGCTGTTGCTAAACAATCGTGGGTTTTGCAAACTGCGACTAAAGCGTTATGAAGACGCTGCCAAGGATTTTGAAGCGGCACTTAAGCAAGAACCCAAGCGAGCAGATTTGCACCAGTTTCTAGGCGAATGCAGATACTCTCTTGGAGAGTACGAAACGGCGCTGACAGAATATGAGCGGGCCATCGCACTTTCAGACAAGCCGACCACACGGCTTTGGTATACGGCAGCTGAAGCCTGTTACGAGCTCAAGAAGTATCGCAAGGCCATTGAGTACGTCACCAAATCCATCGGCGCTAAGAATCTGACTCCGGACGAAGGAGACGACTGGTGCTACAGCATGATTGGGCACTGTCACCTTGCACTCGGTGAATTCGACTTGGCCCTAGCGAATTACGATAAGGCGATTGAAGTGCGCCCCTCTCAAGGGTCGTATCAATATTGTCGTGGCCAGGCGCTATCCCATTTAGGCCGCCAAAGCGATGCGGACGAGGCGTTTGCGAAAGCGAGCAAACTTGGGTACAAGCCATAAATTGCTCTTGATCAGGATCGGCATGTTTGGCCAAACAAATCATTCACCCCTCTAGGGTTAACAGAACCGGGGGTTAATAGGGGGAACTAGTAGTTGATTGGCGGAGAACGCGGCGTGCGCGATCGAGATGCCTGACGCTTCGATTGGGTAGACACGGCGGCGGGGCGCGACGTTAAACTACGAGGGATTGCGAGCCTGGATCGGCTCCCGGCTCAACCCAAATGGAAATGTCGGCTCAAGGAGTTGCAAGTGCAATTCCTACGATTAATCGGCAATGTTCATGGCCAAATAGAGCCCGACGATTTATTGCCGAAGCGCTCGCGCCCCTACTTGCAGATCATTTGAGATGCTCCCTACTCCGTTCAAATCGGCGACATGGGCGATCGAGCGTCCTATGGTCAACTCATCAACAATGTTGACTCAACAAGAAATCGTTTCTTTCCCGGAAACCAGTTCATTACGACCAGTTGCCTCCCCATTCACTGGGTGACTTTGGTTAGACGAACCTTGGGGGTATTGAGTTCTTTTTCATTCGCGGCGTAGCTTCAATTGATCGCGATAAATTAGTTCAATTTGGTCGAGATCTAGGCAAGAAGCTCTGGTTTCCCGAGGAAGAACTTTCCAGTGACGAAATGGACCACGCTGAGTCCGCGTACCGAGAGGCTCTCCCTCAATTAGTGCTTAGCGACGACGCACCGACGGAAATCGCCTTGTGGATCTGGCAAAGCAAGTCGATTCGATATTCTGCTATTCGCGGTTCGTTCACTCCGACTCGCACAAATGCATTTCTTTCTCGCCTTCTTGAATTTCATCGCCCTAGGATCTGGATGTTTGGCCACCATCATCGAGACTGGAGCCAGGAATTCGCCGGAACGCAATCCGCTGTGTTGGCGAATTGTCTTGCTGTGATCCAAAGATCGAAGAAAATACTGGCGAAATCCATATTTATTCGGTGAACACGATGGAATAAATACATCCGCAGGTGGCCCGTGTTGATTTATTCACAGCACGGTTTACAAGAAACCTCAATCCGCGGAAGTAAGCTAAATCGGCGGCGAACTCTTGTGCGAACCAATTAGCTCTGCAATAGGCCTTTTCTTCCAGCCATTAGTAGACTTTGCTGCGAACGACGAGGACTTCATACGGCCCGATCAACGTCGCCAGTTGATCGGCTTTGACATTGGGCTCGTAGGTGACGTCGCAGCCCATCGCGGCGAGCCGTCGCACATGTTCGTCGGAGAACTTATCTGCAATCAAAACCTTCATACAGCACTCGCTCACCTATCCGAGTGTCGAAATCAGCGGGCGTTATCTTGGCAGGGCGAGTAATGATTGGGAAGGCGCGAACCCTACTTCTCCAGCGGAGTTAACGTAAATCGATGAACTTGATACTGTGAATTCACGACTCCACAGCCGATCATGTTTCTCTCTGGCCAAAGGTAAGTATCGGGTAGTGTGACTTCCGATTTCTCGCCAGCCCACTCCATGGGCGACTCATCATCAAAACTCTCCTTCAGTCGAAGATTGTCGCCCTTCACGTCGACTTCAATACTCACCTTGTGGCGAGCACCAACAATGAGGCGAGGAACCTCGCGGCTGCCGGGACTATTGCGGAGATCTCTGCTGCCAATCGAAGCGAAGCCTCGGCGCGATGCGTCGACATTCGGCTTTGTGTACGCGTTGACGCCCCACTCAATCTGAGCGTCTCCCAAAGGTAAAACGATATAAAACGCATCGCCCTGGGCGCTAAATGTAAATTCGCAATCGACACGATAGCGATCGATCGTGACGGGCGCGATCTTCAGATTCTCAACGCCGCTTCTGGCCCTGCTCTTTAATTCCAATCCATCGTGCTCCCAATCGGAAGGAAGCTTGAATCCCCTCTTTGGATTTGCCAATGCAATTAGGTCGATCGTTGAAGTCGACTCGGTCGTGATTGCCGTCGACGGCGCCGCAGTGACGTGCTCGGGCGACGGGCTTGGCTGCTCTTTTGGAGTGTTTTGTGGCTTTAAATTCTCCTTGAACGGAGATTCCTCAGGCGTTGAGGAAGCGATGTTGCTCTTCGCTTCTGCTGGTTTTTTTTGGTCGACGGAATCAGCTTTCGGCGCGGCGAAGAGCAAAATGATCGCTACCAGAAGACCAATGCCGAGCACTCCAACTACGCCGCTCAAGATGATTGGCAGCATATTGCCTTTTGGCCGCGCCGAACGCTTCAATTTCGATCCAGATCCCAAGGGATCTTTTGCCGCCGCCAGAACTTTCTTTGTATCAGTTACACGCCCTGCGATTGCCAGCGTCTGTTCGCTGACCTCAAGCTTACTTATCTGTGGTGGTGCGAATACTTTAGTTTGCTTATCCGCCTCCAAGTTTTCAAAGAAAGCGAGCAGACGCGGATCTCGATAAAAGGTATCCGCCACGCTCAACCTACTCTCTTCGGAGATAGCGACGCCTGCGAGTGGCTCCAGCGCGGCAATGACGTGAGTCATCGAGGCGAAACGGGTCGCCGGCGTTTTAGCGACCATCTGCTCAAAAATTGCGGGCAGAGCTCGTGGCGCGTTTGGACAAGCCGCCGCCAGCGATGGAATCGGCGCGTCGCGATGCGCGAGGAGTCGAGCCATCAATGAATCGCCCTTGTACATTGGTTGGCCGGTCATCAAGAACCAAAGGGTCGCACCTAGACTGTAAATATCGCTCTGGCCATCGGCATCCTTGGTGTTCATCGCCTGCTCAGGCGCCATGTAATCGACGGTGCCCATGATCGC
>JBKJSI010000407.1:0-3920 GCA_046595915.1 Pirellulaceae bacterium | reverse complement strand
ATACCGCCGCCAGCCTGCCTGTCATTGGGTCGCAATCCAAGCGGTAGTTCTGAACCATACCGCTGGCGCACCAGCACGGATCTCCACCGGTAAGGAGCATCATCGGTCAAGCTGCGGACAGTTCGCGAGGCGCTGGGGCTTCGTGAGCAAGTCTAGAACAACGTGGAATTGGGTTTTGGTTTGCGTATGCCAGCCACATAGGTCGATGGCGCGGACAACCTGCGGTGGAAAACAGGCTTGAACCGCTCTGGCGGATGTTGTGCATCGCGCAACACACCTTCTGTTGCATTCGGTTCTTAGGCGGACGCTACTCCTGTTTTGGTAGGCGCCGCCTCCTGAGCAATAGCGGCCTGAACCGCTAAGCATGACGAAACTCCTCCGCGAAGGGACTGTAGTTATCCGGGCCGTAATCCCCCGGGCCACCCGGCCAGTTGGCGCCCACCGCTGCGGCAAGCTCCGCCGCGGTTTGGGGCGTCTCCTCCAGCGCGTCAGCCACGCCGAGGTTGGCAATCACGTGAAGGCATCGGGGTAAACAGTATCCGGCCGCCATCTGAAGCAAGGTGTGGAGCGGATTGGGTTCGTTCGTTGACAATCTCCCGTAATTTTATGCGCTCGAATCTTGCGACGCCCAATTTGTTTTTAGACTGATCCGTGTAGTACCTGGAGGCTGCAATGTTTCAGCCTAACGCTCGTCGGCTGTCAGTTATACACAAGTCCGTCTGAATGTTTTGCAAATGCGAGCCAGGCGATCGAGAAGTCGGTCATACGTCGCAGGCCGTTCCAGATTACCTGCGCGCCGGGCGGCGGCTCTTTGGCTCGATTGTTGTAGCCGCCCAGGCGAGCGATCAATGACATGATCTGCTTCAGTGAGGGAGGCGATGTGGGCGGAGCTTCCTTGGTCGTAATACACCAGGCCAGCCGCTAAATTGAGCTCCGGCGTACAGCGATTCTCCTTCGCGCGAATGATCAAGTCGGTCGCCTGCCCTAGCGTTTGGGCTTCCCGATAAATGTCGTAAATATCGGCTTCGCTGTCCGATGCGCTAATGACGTGTTTCTCGGGAAATTCCCGCGCCAATTCGCAGGCGCGGCGATGGCCGGTGAGCCAACGAAAGCTCTCCTTTTTTTCGATCGGCAAGTGTTTGCACTGGACGCTCTTCCCCAGGCTGTCCGGACTGCGATCGAATTGCCCGCCTCCCACCACTCCCAAAGGGAGTCCCTCAATCGTCACCGCCAAATAAGTGTGATCGTCGAAGCCGATCCGCTCCGGCTTGTCCAGGCAACGAGCCCCTTGAGGTGGATGGTCGCTGAAGTCAAATTCATCGGCAGTGGCCGCCCATCGGCCCGTTACCAACTCAAGTACATCGGCGTTTTCGTGAGACATCAAGACTTCGCCGCGAAAGGATGCGATGCGATGCTGGTAAATGACGTGTCGGTGCGTTAACCTCCGGGAAGATACTTGGAGGGTGGGACTTCTTAACCGCCGCTGATGCGGCCAGGAGCTGATGGGATGAGCCACAAACTTGCGTTCGTTGCAGTCGTGTTCGGTTTGGTGTTAATGGGCGTCAACGCACGCGCCGAGGAAAAAGTGAAGCCCGAGGTCACCGAGGGTTTTATCCACTCTGTGGACGCAGGGGCTAATAGCTTTGTGCTCGGCGGCAAGAACGAGAGCCAAACTACTTTCAAGGTGTTGGTCAAGGCCGAGGGGAAGAAGGAGCCGGCCCACATCCTTCTGGACGGCAAGAAGACGTCGTTTGCAGACGCCATCCAGCCGAAACGGAAGGCCAGCGTGACTTACGTCAAGGTCGCCAAGGATGACTTGTGGGTTTGGAAGGTGGAGGTTACTTCCGCGACGAAGTAATCGCCGGCCCCTGATGAACTCGTGTCGCCATAGCGAATTCCCGAGTCGACCATCGAATGTGGTTTGCCTTGGCACACGAAGAACGGGCGACCAATCTCTTGGTGGTAAATCCAAGTTCCCTCGTTTGCCCCTGCTTTGTGATGCAGATGAAATTCGTTTCCAACTTGCTCGATCTCGATGACGTCGCCTGCCAGAGTGCGATAGCGGCCGCTGTAGCTGGAAGCCCCTTGGAAATGACTTTTGGTGACAAGAACTGATTTCCGTGAAGTCTGCTTTTCAACGCTCTTATCCTCGGCGTTCCGCTTGGCTTCTGTCACCTCACGGCGCAGGGCAAGCCGTTCTTGTTGAGCAGTCGCAAGTTCGCTTTGCAAACGCAAGACCTCTGACGTCAGTAGTTGCGTCAGAGCGAAGTGTTCGGAGTAGGTTCGCAGTTCAAGCCGCTCGACGCTGGATTGTAAATGGGCGACCTTCGAAACCAGAGCACCAATGACACACTCCACCACTTCCATTTGTGTTTCGACCCGCGGCATACGGGCAGCCGTCGAAACTCGGTTACCGGAAAGCCCATCCGCCCTCATCACCCTGCTGGGCAGAATCAGGGCGATCAGGATCGAGATTAGGATCTTCGAACTCGCAAAACCGAGATCGCGCGAGTACCCTCGGAAATCCCTTACTTTTTTACGCCCGGACGATTTTCGGCCATTCACGACCGTCCCCTTCTTGCCCCCCAGCGTTCTTTAGCTCCGCACCTTCGCGGGTTGAGGGGGCTTGAGCGGGCCCCGCCAATATTGAGCCCGCACATCCCGGCTCCAGCACCCTGTAGTAACGCACGTGAAATTAGCTGCGCGCATTTCGGCTAAGGATGACCTTAGATCGATACTAGGGTGATCAACTTGTTCGCAATGAAAAAGGATTTGTTGGCTGTTCGCATCTGTTGGCGGCGGAAAGACCACTGAACCGCTGCCCAGAATTCCTATCCTTCTCATGTTGAAGTCCGATCTCTGCCAATCGGTGGCTCGGTGATTATTCTTGGCAAACTGATCTGAAATGGCGGTCGCGTCGCTCAGGCATTAGTCGCGAGCAGACGGTTGATTACAGGCAGGGCTTAGGGGCTTGTAGGCGGCCGATTTATGATCCTCGGCGACAAAGCGACAATCCGCCTTTTGTCGGCGTACGCGACCTTGGTGGGTTTCCCTGTGCGTTGGGGCAAGGACCATCCTCTCATTTCAGCAAGTGACGGACTGCGACCCAGGTCTCTCCTAGCCCTGTAATGCAGGCCGTCCTGGAGCGATCACAATCACCTCGACCCAAACCCTCGTTCAATCGATCGCCAAGTTCTTATTGGCCACATTCATTTTTCATTTCAAGGTCGCCGACTTGGAGCGGTCGCTGCGGTTTTTGTGGCGTTCTTGGATTCGAAGTCACGCGGCAATATGGCGCCCACGCGGCATTCGTCTCGGCGGGCGGGAATCACCATTGCATCGGACGGAACGCCGGGGAGGAGCTTGCGCGGATCGCCGCCAGCGCCGGGCACGACGGGCTTGTACCATGTTGCCATCGTGTAGCAGCCATGTTTGAGAGGCAGGACAGGCTGGACAGTTGCCTTTTTCGGCTTCTGTCCAGCGTAAGGCGTTATCAATTCATAACTTAAGTAGCTTCAGGACAGTTTGGACAGGTTTTTTATAGAAGTATTGTTCGCGCAACAAAAAAGAAAGAGGGTGAATAGGAGTGATTATTTATGGTACAGAGCTCCCTATAGGCGCCAAAAACCTGTCCAAACTGTCCAGCACGCCTTGCCATGGATTCACGCAACGTCAGTGGCTGCTCACGCCGGCCCGCTCGACACTCTGCGTGGAGAAAATGATGGATCGCTGAAAGTCTTGCGACGAACGCAGTGCAGAGCGTTCGGCATCCTCGGCGTCGATCATGCAAGTACGAGCTGCAATTACGCCGGTGAGCAGGGGGGCGACAAGCACGCTACATCGCGCTGAACCGACATCACTTCCCCGCAGTCGAAGATGCAGGTTGCCTCGGGTAAATCACCGACATTTGTGACCGCATG
>JBKJSI010000196.1:0-5241 GCA_046595915.1 Pirellulaceae bacterium | reverse complement strand
GTTGGCCGAAAAGTGCTGCGAGGCCCAAGGCGCTCCACAGTAGGTGCTGCGCCGGATGCTGGAATAAATCCACTTACGCCGGTAGCGGAAGAACGTGATTCCGCGTCCTCTGGCACGCCGACGGGTGGTATCGGGTCTTCGGCTTCAATCACTCCTTCCGCTTCCTCTGATGTGACGCGTTCGATTCGATAACCGGTCGCATACTCGGAATAGGGCGAAGTGGTGATGCCGTTTTGGGTGCTTCCCGCGAAGTCCATTCCAACGGTGGAAATGAGGGTGATCTTCACCAAGCAAGATTCGCCGTTGGTGATCACGCCTGCGTGGACTCCGGCGCGGTAGATATTGGAATCCGAAGTGTAAGGTCCGGTTCCCCAAACTGAACTGATTTCGCTCAGGCCTGTGACTCTGAAAACGAAAGACTTGTCGATATTCGCGGGATTCGAAGCATAGGTGGACATATTTTGCGGTGCGACCGCCGCGCGAATCGGCGGTGCAGTGATTGAACGAATGCGAGCCGCAACCGCGCGGGCTTCGTTGTGCTTTTCTTCCTTCTCCAGCGCCGCGCGGACTTTTTCAAGTTCCGCGACGAGTTGTTTCTTTGCCTCCTCCGTCTCTTTGGCGGCCTTGGCGCGGAGTGCGGCGACTTCTGCTTCCAGCTTTTCTTTTGCTCCTTTCTCCTTGGCTTTGAAATCCTCGATGAGTTTCATGGCCGCTGGAGGCGGGTCGATAGCGATTGCGAATTGACTGAAGGCCAAGACGGCGAAGATTGCAAACGAGAATCGCATGGAGCTGCTCCTATCTAAATCGACATCACATCTTGATGCGCAAGACTCGGGGGACTTTCGTCCCCCGTTCGCCTTGGCACTTTTCTAGTGAGTATGACGCCGATGTCGCGTCGAAATTTCCGCCCTAAGTATAAATCGAATACTCAGGCCGCTGTTCGCGTTTGAGCATGGCGGTGGCTTCGTCGTCGCTCGGGAAAGTCTCCTTCACCGGATCGTACGTGAGTTTCCGCTTCAGCTTCATGGCGATATTCGAAAGATGGCAGGCCGCGACGGAGCGATGATGGGTCGCAATATCAGAAATGGTCTTTCCGCCATCCTTGATGCAGTCGAAGAAGTTCTTCATGTGACTGCCGGCTTTTTCATTCGTGCCATCTTCGCCGCTGGGATCTTTGCCGTGGCAGAGTTTGACAATCTCGTCATTGAGTTTGTCTTTGTCGGCGGGCTTGAGATCTTCGACAGGCTTGCCAGTGAGGCCGCCGCGATTGACGCGAATGCGTCCCTTGCTTCCGCTAATAATCAGTTCATTTTGACCGCTGTAGAGCCGACAAGCCTGACCATCAGCAAAGGTGAGATTGCAATCGAAATCGACGGCGACATTGAAGCCATTCTTCACTTCAGGGAACGTGCCTTTTCCTTCGATGGTTGTCGGGCTCGTGTTCTCGAGTCCTAGCGCCCAAAGGGCGATATCCATGTGGTGGACTCCCCAGTCAGTAACTTGACCGCCGGAGTATTCGAGCCACCAGCGGAAGTCGAAATCGCCCCGCTGTTTGCAGTAAGGAACCTTAGGCGTCTGCCCAAGCCACATGTCCCAATTGAGATCACTCGGCGCAACGCCATTTTCAAACGGCCCACCCTTTTCGGCCTTTCCAACCGAAACGAGCGCATTGAGCTTGTCGCCCAAGCGCCCGCTACGAGCAATGGCGATCGCCGTCAAAAAAATCTTGCCATACTCGCTGCGCTGTTGGGTTCCGATCTGGCAAACCTTCTTCGTCTCTTCAGCGACCTTGATGAGCTGCTTGCCTTCATCCACGGTGAGCGTCGCCGGCTTTTCGCAATACACATGCTTACCGGCCTTCATGGCATCGATCGCGATCTTCACATGCCAATGATCGGGCGTGCCAATCGTCACCGCGTCGATATCTTTGCGATCAAGCAACTTGCGATAATCTTGCACGACATCAATCTTCTTGCCGAGTTTCTCTTCGAAGAATCGGCCATGTTTCAAATTCACATCCGCGACGGCCACCATGTCTCCGAGTGTCGCGCATTGAAGGGCGATTGTCATGCCACGCCCGGGGTGTTCCCCCTTGCCGGTGTATCGATCGGCATAAACGCCGGTGCCAATGGCGGCGACTTTGAGGCGATCATTGGCCGAGCCCTGGGCTTGCGATTTTCGCCACCAAAGGGGCATCGCGAGTGCGCCGGTGGCGAGAGCCGTAGATTGTAGGAGCTGGCGACGTGAAGGATTACGCTGGGACATGAATTCACCTGAAGGAGGGATGGGTGATGCCGTCGCGGACCATTATTGCCGCTACGGGCGCGAATTTCATCAGCGCCGGTGAAAATGTGGTCGCTGCGTGGTTACAATCCTTCGGCTCCTTCGTTTTCGCCATTTTTCGCGGGGTTTTCGATGACTTCGTTTTCGCGTCGGCAGATGCTGACCACCCTTTCGAGCCTCGGAATTGGAACCGCGATCTTCCAACGAGCCCTCGCCGCTCAAGCGCAAGACGCTGAAAAAGAGATTTCGGTCGAGATGATCTCACAAGCCGAGTGGATCGCCGGCCTCGAATTGAGCGAAGAAGAACGCAAGGCGATCATCAATTCGCTGAAGGCATCGCAGAAGAACTATGCGGCGCTGCGAGCTGTGCCGCTGGACAATAGCGTTGCGCCTGCGATTGGTTTCTTGCCTCGTGAGCGAGGTGAAGACTATGGTGTGCGAGCCACCGCAACGCCAATCGAATCGACCCCGCCACTAGTGAACAAAGAGAGTGACGACTTAGCGTTCTTGCCGATCACGGAACTGGCCGCGCTCATCAAGACTCGGGCGATCACCTCCGTCGAGTTGACCAAGCGCTATCTCGAGCGGCTTAAGAAATTCGATCCAGCGCTCAAGTGCGCGGTGTCACTCACGGAGGAACTCGCCCTCAAGCAAGCCGAAGCAGCAGACAAGGAAATCGCCTCCGGACGTTATCGCGGAGCATTACACGGAATCCCCTGGGGCGCGAAAGATATTTTGGCCGTGCCCGGCTACAAAACAACTTGGGGCGCGGGCCCCTATCAAGACCAAACCATCGATCGCAAAGCAACCGTGGTCCAGCGCCTCGAAAGCGCAGGCGCAGTCCTCCTCGCTAAGCTCACCGTCGGCGCGCTGGCAATGGGCGACCAATGGTTCGGCGGAATGACGCGCAACCCCTGGAACGCCAAACAGGGCTCCAGCGGTTCCTCCGCCGGTTCCGCCTCCGCAACCGTCGCGGGCCTCGTAGGATTCGCTCTCGGCACCGAAACACTCGGAAGCATCGTCTCGCCCACTCGCCGTTGCAGCGTAACCGGACTCCGCCCCACCTTCGGCCGCGTCTCCCGCTACGGCGCCATGACCCTCTCTTGGACCATGGACAAAATCGGCCCGATCGCCCGTAGCGTCGAAGATTGCGCCCTCATCTTCGCGGCCATCTCCGGAAGTGACGGCCTCGACCACAGCGTTGCCGACCGCCCCTTCGCTTGGCCGGTGCAAAGAGACTTGCGTGGATACAAAGTTGGTTACTTCCCCCGCCGCGAGACCGACGTTTCCGAGCGTGAGGAATTGAAGGTGCTCAAGGATTTGGGAGTCGCCCTCGTCGAAATGGCGCCGCTACCGAATGAGCCTCCGGCAAGCGCGATGCTCACGATTCTCAACGCAGAATGCTCGGCAGCGTTCGATGATCTAACTCGCAAGCACGTCTTGGAAGGCATCGGAAGCTGGCCTGCAACCTTCCGCGAAGGCCAATTCATCCCCGCAGTCGAATACCTGCGAGCGGCTCGCCACCGGGCGCAACTCGTGGAAAAGATGCGCGAGCGCATGAAGGAAGTCGATGCCTACGTTGGCGGAAACGATCTCGTGATCACGAATTTTTCCGGCAACCCAACCGTCGTGATTCCTTTTGGGACGCGCGAGAATGACATGACAGGCCAGCCACAGACAATCACGATGACCGGGCGCGTCGATGGCGATGCGGATTTACTCTGGCTCGCGCATCATGTTCAGCAGGCGACGGGCTATCACTTGAAGCGGCCTGATTTGGAGAAGGCGCTTGCTGAGGCAAACGCTAAAGTCGAGGGCAAGTAAAGTCCATTCATACCACGCCATATTCAAGTCGCTAAAGAAAACCATGATTCCCAATCCTACTCCTCGTCGTAAACCGTGGTTGAAACTAGCCCTCTGGATCGGCATTCCGCTGGGCATTCTTTTTTTGCTTTGCGCGTCGCCCTTCGTGGCGTTCTGGATTTGGACGCGTGGGCACGCTCAAGAGGTCAATCGACTGGTTGCGGAAATCGAAGCCAAAGGCGAACCGGTCACCGGCGATCAAGTTGCGGCCTATTTTCCAATCGAACCCGGCGCGGAAGACGTAACAGGACTTTGGATTGAAGCCCTAGCACCGCTCGACACAAACGAATATGGGCTCGCCAGCAAAGATTTGCCGATTGTCGGGACCGATTCGGAAAATGTCCCGCCGCCGATGGGGCAACCTTGGCCAGATATCGATGGCTGTGAGTCCTTTCTCTCTGCGAACAACTCTGCACTCGACAAGATTCACGAAGCGACGCGACGTGGAGGTTACGCTCGCTTTCCCGTCGACTATTCACAAGGCTTTGTTAACCTCAAACTGCCAAATACGCAGCGAGCCCGCTATGCAGCGAGGATTTTGCGACTTGAATACGAAGTGAAATCCCATCGGGGTGATATCGCGGGGGCGACCAAAAGCCTTCGATCACTATTCGTCGTGTCACGGTGCTTGCAAGGCGAAGCGATTATCGTTTCGCAACTCGTTGTCAGCGCCATTGATGGCGTTGCTAAGTATTCACTTGCACAAAAACTTTGTCTGATTGAGTTACCCACAGCAGATCTGCAAGCGATTCAAACAGAGCTTCGACGAAAAGATCCTGTTCGGCGCGTTCGCGAAGCACTAATTGGAGAACGGGCGATAGGGCATTCCGCAATGCGCGACCAATCCCTGGCGGACCCCAAGTTGCCTGCGCGACCAGCCCTCGCTTCGGATGTTGAGTTTCATCTTCGCTATATGGCGAAGTACATTGACTCTCTGAAGTCGCCGTTTCCGAGTCTGGTCGATGAGAGCGCTAAGCTGGAAGACGAAATGATGCGTGACATTCAAAAGCCCACAACATTGGAGACTGTAGCAACGATGCTGTTGTTTGCTGGTGACTTTCTGATTTCGATTTGCTATCTTTTCGGCCTTAATCG
>JBKJSI010000403.1:0-22884 GCA_046595915.1 Pirellulaceae bacterium | reverse complement strand
CGCCCAGGGGCACCTTCAAAGAAGGCAAGACGGGCAGCATAGTCTTCAAGGATGCTAAGAATAAGCAGTCGCTCAAGATCGACAATCTGCGAGCCGTTCAAGTTGGCGACGGCATCGCGACGGGGCTCGTGAATGTGAGGCGGGTGGATCAGCCGCTCGTCAATTCGAATGAGAATACCGAACGCCGTTTCCGCACGACGATCCCTCCGAATCAATCGGAGCGCTACAATCAAATCATTGCCTCACTTGATAAAACGCAAGACTGGAAATACGCCGACAAGGACAGCCCGCTTGTAGCCTACATTCCTTTCTTTGCTGCGATCGCCATCTTCGTTGTCCTCTTTCTCTATATGATGCGTCGCCTTGGCGGCGCGGGCTCGCCGATGCAATTTGGGCGCAGCCGCGGCAAGCTCCATGCGCAAGAAGACCTCGGCGTCTCCTTTCACGACGTTGCCGGCATTGATGAAGCGGTCGAAGAAGTTCGCGAAGTCGTCGACTTCCTTCGCGCCCCAGAAAAATATCAGCGGCTCGGCGGACGTATTCCAAAGGGTGTTCTCCTCGTCGGCCCTCCCGGAACCGGCAAGACGTTGCTCGCTAGAGCCATCGCCGGCGAAGCAGGCGTGCCCTTTTTCAGTTTGTCCGGTTCGGACTTCGTGGAAATGTTCGTCGGCGTTGGCGCCGCGCGCGTTCGCGACATGTTCCAACAAGCGGAATCGAAATCACCTTGCATCGTCTTCATCGATGAGCTCGACGCGCTCGGCAAGAGCCGCGGCAATGGGCTGATGGGCGGGCACGATGAGCGCGAGCAAACGCTGAATGCCTTGCTCGTCGAAATGGACGGCTTCAGTTCGAACAATGGCGTTCTTGTCATGGCGGCCACCAACCGCCCTGAGACGCTTGATCCCGCGCTCTTGCGGCCCGGTCGATTTGATCGGCATGTCCTCGTTGACCGCCCCGATGTCGGCGGGCGCGAAGAAATCCTCAAAGTTCACGTCAAAAATGTGAAGCTTGATCCTAACGTTGATCTTAAAGAAGTCGCGGGCATCACCTCCGGCTTCGTCGGCGCCGACCTCGCAAACCTCGTCAACGAAGCAGCGCTGCTGGCCGCCCGTAACAACAAAAACTCGGTTGGCATGATCGAGTTCAACGAAGGCGTTGAACGCGTGACTGCGGGTCTCGAAAAGAAGCGGCGAGCGCTCAACGAAGACGAAAAACATCGCGTTGCCTACCACGAGGCAGGCCATGCACTCGTCGCCTACACACTGCCGAATACCGATCCGGTTCACAAAGTCTCGATCATTCCTCGCGGCATCGCGGCGCTCGGCTACACGCTGCAGCGTCCTGAGGGCGATCGCTATTTGATGACCCAGGCGGAACTCGAGTCGCGCATCCAAGTGCTGCTCGCAGGAACGATCACGGAAGAAATCGTTTACAAGGACATTTCGACCGGAGCCTCGAACGACCTGGAGCGAGCCACTGCGATCGCCCGCAGCATGGTGACCGAATATGGCATGAGCCGACTGGGGCGCGTGAACTACAAAGATTCTAACCGCTCGATTTTCCTAGCCACCGAGGACGATGGCGGCGGTTCGCGGAAACATAGCGATCAAATCGCCTATGAAATCGACATGGAAGTTCGCCGCATTATTGACGAAGGACTCGATCGCGTTCGCAAGATCATCAAAGATCGCCGCCCGGCGCTCGAAGCGCTCACGGCTCGCCTCATTGAAGTCGAGTCGGTTGATGCCACCGTGCTCAAGCGAATCATGGACGAGCACTCGCCCGGCCCGCTGATGGTTCCCGGCACCGAGCAAACGGCAGGGCGTTCCTTCGAGCCCGCCGAGAACAACGACCGCTTCGGCGGCAATGTCGCGAACCAGTAACTAATTTCAAAAGCAAGAAAAGCGGCGCAGCGGTAACTTTACATCGCTGTGCCGCATTTTTTTGCGCCGACACAAACTTCGAACGAGTCTCGCCTTGAGGTGAATATGTTAGGTCTCCTGCTCACGTTGGCGTCATTGGGACAAGTGCAAGCGCCGGAGGCCCCGTCATTCTTGGTGGCGGAAGCCGTTAGCCTAGAACCGATCGCCACTACCGACCTCGCTCGGGAATTTCTCGCCGCCGCCAAAGCGGCCAAGCCCTTTAAGCCACGCACGATCTATCGCAAAGGCCGAGCCCGAGAATGGCTCGCGCCCGGCGATTATGAAAAACTCGCCGAAGCCGATAAAGCAAAATGGCAGGCGCTAGAAGTGGGCGAAATGATGTACCACGGTCTCTTCTACGGAACGCCGTCCGCTTATGTGTTGCCGCTCGAGCAACTCGGCCGCTCCGGCGGACCCAAAAACCTAAAGGGCCTGAAAACTGCCGACTTCGGCCACGGCGGCATCGGCCAACTCCGGATCAATGCCGAGCAAGGCGCAGAGGCGGTCGGCATCGATGTCGATCCCATTCAGCCGCTGCTTTATAGCGAAAAAGGAGATCAAGGCTCCGTTGGCGACAAAGGCGGTTCCGTCAAGTTAGTTCATGGCCGCTTCCCCGCCGATGAAAAAGTCGTTGAGCAAGTCGGCGAAGGCTACGACATTTTCCTCAGCAAAAACACTCTCAAGCGCGGTTACGTTCACCCCGAACGCGAGGCCAATCCAGCCGCGCTGATCAACCTCGGCGTCACCGACGAAGCCTATCTCGCCGCCGTCGCCAAGTTATTGAAGCCGGGCGGTTGGTTCGTCATCTACAACCTCGCGCCCGCACAGAATCCGCCCGACAAACCTTATCTCCCCCACGCCGACGGGCGCTCTCCTTTTGCTCGCGAAGTCTTAGAAAAGGCTGGCTTTGAAGTGATTCAATTCGATCTCGATGACAGTTCCAATGCTAGGCGTTTCGGCTCACTCATCGGCTGGGACAAGCCGCCAAGCTCCATGAAACTGGAGACAGACCTCTTAGCGTGGGTTACGATTTGTCGGAAGAAGCAATAGCGTTAAAACTATTCATCGTGCGGAACACTTTCCATGCACCGCCTCACCGTCCTCTACGGCCACCCACAAAACCCCGCCGCCTTCGATCGCTATTACCACGAAACGCACATCCCACTCGCGAAGAAGATGAAAGGCTTTTCGGGATGGACGATCGGCAAATGCCAATCTGCGGTCCCCGGTGAGCCGCCCCCGTACTACATGATCGTGGGGCTCTATGCCGAGTCGCGGGCGAAGATCGACGAAATCCTAGCAACGCCCGAAGGCCAAGCCGCGATTGCCGATGTGCCCAAATTTGCAGACGGCGGCTACAAATTTATGTTCGACGAAGAAGTCGTGCTCATCCCGGTGACATTGCAGCCGTGAGATACGCCCGCGATCTGGTATGGCTGGCTTGCACGGTGGGCCATTAAGAAAACTGGACGACTTCCAGCTCATTATGAATCTCGCGAACGCCATCAATGCGGCGGATCGCTTCTTGCGCCATCTGCTTCTGAAAGAAGCTATCGACTTCACCGCGAAGGGTCACTCGACCCGCGTCCGATTCCAGTCGCACTTTACGACGCGACAAATAAGGGCTCGTGGATAGGATCGTGTCCACTCGGTCGAGCAAAACTGCGTCGTGATTTCCCATGGTGCTTTAGTCCAAGCGAAGTTCGAGGAGCAAACTTGCGACGAAGGGCTCCATGCCCAGACACGCACTTGACGACATTCGTCATTCGACGATTGACGTTTCCCCCGCTTCACCTCCAAAGAGGAAGCAAACGCCGTTCCAACTAAACCTATCGGACAGCAAGGTGGCACAATTTCGGGCTCAGTAAAACTTCACACCTTGTAGCGGTTAATCCGCCAAAGCATGGCTCCAACTGGGTTTAGGTCGATCGGCAAGCCACTTAGGGACCGCCAAGGAGGCGACGAACGCCATAAGCAGCCTGCATACGAAGCGCCGTTACAGCGTGCAAAAGTTACCCAGATCTTTCAAATTCCCGCGCATTGCACAGAACTTTGCCACCCCTTCAGGCACTGGATGCCCAAGGCCCGTGCGAATCTCACTCAAAAAACAGCGAACCATAACGGCCCGGTTCGCTTCCTTTGGACCATGGAAACCACCCTCATCCAAAGCCCCTTTGGAAATTGAATGGCATTCAAAAACCGCCGCCAGCGAACTCGCGCAACCCCCCGACAATTTGACGACCAGACTCTTGTCGACCGCAAGTCAGCACCGCCTTCGAACGCAAATCCCTCAATCGACCGCCTCTGCAGCCGCGTCGCGGAGATCATCGAAACCAGGCTAACCGCCTGCCACGAGCCTGCCTTGGCAGACTGCCGTGTCGCTGGAGTGCAACCGATCTCAGGCGTCCGTGTCCTCATGGTGGCACTCGCCCCGCTAAGCGATGACCGCCCCTTCAATGCCGAAACAGCAGCCAGCGCCGCAGCCCGTGCGACAGGGTTCTTACGAGCCGAAGTCGCCTCCGCGCTCAATCGCAAGCAAGCTCCCCAGCTGCGATTCGTGATCGTTCCTGCCCAATGGCAAGGAGCAACATGAAGCAAAGTGGTGGTGGCGTCAGCCTTGCGCCTTGGCATCCTTGGTCAACAGGTTTCTTAACGAGCGAAATTCGCAAGTCGATCGATCGAATGCGCGCCTGGCCCGATGTGGAACGAATCGTCACGCTCCCCGACATTCATCTCGCGGGCGAAACGTGTAACGGCACCGTCGTCGCGACTCGCAACCGGATCTACCCCGCGGCCATTGGCGCCGACATCGGCTGCGGCATGACCGCATTGCCTCTGACTACTTCGATCGCCATTCAAGAAAACGCTGCAAGACTCCGGGCGATCCTGCAAACCTGGCAGCATGCAATCGCGATCCTGAAAACGCATAGCGACCAATCTGAAACGATGCCCATTCCATCCGATCTTTCCGCCACTTCATTGCAAATCGCCGCCGAACGAGAGGGTCGCTATCAGCTCGGAACGCTAGGTCGAGGCAACCACTTTCTCGAATTGCAGATCGACGCGCAAGAAAATTACTGGCTCCTCGTCCACTCCGGCTCACGCGCGATGGGCCAAGCGGTCACTGCATTCCACGAAGCAAAAGCCACGAGCTCAAAAGCTGCGCCGGTCTCACTCATCGCCGACTCAGAACTCGGCCACGCCTATCGAAACGATCTCGCTTGGTGTCGCCGCTACGCCAGCGCCAATCGCAAAGCAATTCTAAATCGAGCCATTGAACTCCTCGCCGACCTCGCACCGATCGATGCCGATATTACTGCTGGGCAAGAAACAGATCACAACCACCTAGAAACTCGCGATGGCTTACTCGTCCATCGAAAAGGCGCCCAACGTGTCTCCGAAGGCGAATGGGGCGTGATCCCCGGCTCGATGGCCACACCCACTTTTCATGTTGAGGGACGAGGTTCAGAGGACGCACTCGACTCCTGTTCTCACGGCGCCGGCCGCCGACTCAGTCGTACCGAGGCCAACCAAAAACTTACCCTCCGCGACGTCCGCCGCTCGCTTGCCAACGTAACTCACGACGAAAACCAAGTTTCAAAAATCATCGACGAAGCGCCCAGCGTCTACCGTGATATCGCCGCCGTCATGCGAGCCCAGCGCGATCTAGTCAAGCGAACTAATGAACTTCACCCACTTCTGACACTCAAAGGCGGGCGGTGATAGACTGACTTTCGAGAGCTTGACGCAAATGGAAAGGGCAAAAAATCAGTGAAACGCGTATTCCTGTTTGACATCGACGGCACTCTCATCAACACCTCCGGCGGAGGCGGCGCCGCGCTCAACCTCGCCCTGCACGACGCTTTCGGCATTGCCGAACCCAAAAAAATCTCCCTCTCCGGCCGCACCGATCGCGGCATCGCTCTCGAACTCTTCGAACACCATGAAATCGAACCGAGCGAACTCAATTGGAATCGCTTTCGAGACGCCTACCTCGCGCGACTCCACGAAGCCCTGCCGCGCCGCGAAGGTATCGTCTTGCCCGGCGTGGAACCGCTACTAGCCAAAATCGCCGCCGTCCCCGAAACCGCAATGGGCCTCCTCACCGGCAACGTCTTCCAGGGCGCGAAATCAAAACTGGAGTTCTTCGGCCTCTTCACCCATTTCGCCTTCGGCGGCTTCGGCGACGACCACCCCCACCGCGACGACGTAGCCCGAGCCGCGCTCAAATCGGTTCATCAACATCATGGCGAGAATGACCAACGGCTAGTCTGCGTCATCGGCGACACCCCGCTCGATATCCAATGCGCCCGCGCCATCGGCGCCAAAGTGGTCGCGGTCGCAACCGGCTCCTTCTCTCTTACTGAACTACAGTCCTTCAATCCCGACTTCGCCGTCGAAACCCTCGAAGACGCGAAGCCTTGGGAAAACTTGTTAGGAGCATGACGAGTTGCAGAACAAGCCAGCTCTACTCACATAATTCCTATCGACATCGATCTCAACGCTACGACACCCCAAGTCCTCTCCGGAATATTCGCGCGTCTTCGAAATTAGCAATACCATTGCAGTACTCGAATTCAAGGCTCAAAGCCCGAAGTAGTATTGATTGTGGGTATGACCCGCACCACGTTTCGAAACGAAAATGGCTCAAAAAGCTAATGTTAGGTGAGCGATTCAGTCCGTTTTGTTTTCTTGACACTGCTTTGGACTACAATCCCAACTCGACTTTACCCGGTTCAATTTTCGACCTGCACAATACACGATCGAAGCAGGAGTCCTCTCACCCATGCAAGCGCTGATCATTGACGACTCTCGAGCCGTCCGCCTGTTGATCGGCGCCATCTTGCGCCAACAAGGTTTTGAAGTCTTCGAAGCCGCGAACGGCCAAGAGGGGATCGAGAAGCTCCAGCAGAATACTGAAGTCAAACTGGTGCTAGTCGATTGGAATATGCCCATCATGGATGGCCTCCAGTTCATCCAAGAAGTTCGAAAGACGCGAGCCTGGGACAACGTGCAACTCGTCATGGTCACGACCGAAACTGAAAGCGAACAAGTACAAAGAGCAATCTCCGCCGGCGCGAATGAATACGTCATGAAACCCTTCACACCGGAAGTGCTCGTAGCCAAGCTCTCGCTGCTCGGCGCCTTTGAGGAAATGGAGTAATGGCGAATATTCGCGTTCTCGTAGTCGACGATTCACTCGTCGTTCGCCGAGTCGTCACGGAAGAACTCTCGACGCAAACCGATATCGAAGTCGTCGGCGCAGCCGTGAACGGGCGCATTGCCCTCGAGAAAATGACGGAGCTCAACCCCGACCTTGTTATCCTCGATATCGAAATGCCCGAGATGGATGGGCTAACGGCCCTAACATACCTGCACAAAAGCCATCCCAAGACGCCCGTCATTATGTTTAGCTCCCTCACGGAGCTCGGCGCCGCAGCCACGCTAGAAGCGCTTTCGCGCGGCGCTTCTGACTTCTTTGCCAAGCCAGTGGGCCCCGGCGGACTTGAAGCCTCGCGCCAAATCATCCGCACCGAGCTTATCCCCGCCATCCGCGCACTCTGCGCCCCAAAATCACCACCCCAAGCGCCCGCAAAACTCGCGACAAAACCCACGGCGAGCGCCGTCAGGCCACTTGCTCCTTCGAGCATGTCATCGAAGTCACGCATCGACCTCCTAGTAATCGGCGCATCCACCGGCGGCCCCAACGCCCTAGCCGAAATCTTTTCCGCCTTACCAGCCGACCTCCCGGTACCAATCCTCGTCGTGCAGCACATGCCGCCGATGTTCACGCAAATGCTCGCTGAACGCCTTACCAAGAATTCACATTTTCCCACCGCCGAAGCAACTTCGGGAATCGAACTCACCCCCGGCCAAGCCCTCGTCGCGCCCGGCGACTTTCACCTAGTCGTGATGCGAGAGGGCAATCGCGTTTGCACGAGGATCCACCAAGAGCCCCACGAAAACGCCTGCCGCCCCGCCGTCGATCCCCTTTTCCGCTCCGTCGCCAGCATCTATGGAAAAAACACGCTCGCTGTCGTCCTAACTGGAATGGGCCAAGATGGCCTCCGCGGCTGCGAAGCGATCCGCGCCCAAGGCGGCCAGATCCTCGCCCAAGATGAAGCCACCAGCGTCGTTTGGGGTATGCCCGGATTCGTCGCCCGAGCGGGCCTCGCCGACCGAGTGTTGCCGCTGCCAATGATGGCAAATGAAATCGTCCGCCGAATTCGAGGCGGCCGTGCTTGATACGACGATCACCGCAGCCGATTTCGCCTTCGTCGCCGACCTGGTCCGCCGCCGCTGCTCACTCATTCTCGAGCCTGGCAAAGAATACTTAGTTAAGGCCCGCCTCTTGCCCCTCGCCGAGCGACTTAGCCACTCCAGCATCGCACAGTACATCGAAAAACTCCGCAGCGGCGAAGAGAGTCTCGCCACCGAAGTCGTCGAAGCGATGGTGACCACCGAAACCTCCTTCTTCCGCGACATCCACCCCTTCGAAACCCTCAAGAAAGTTGTCCTACCCCAACTTATCGAACTCCGCCGCTCCCAACGGCAACTCCACATCTGGTGTGCCGCCAGTTCTAGTGGCCAAGAACCCTATTCGATCGCAATGCTGCTAAAGGAACATTTTCCCGAGCTCGAATCATGGCGTATCAACCTCACTGCCACTGATATTTCACAAGAAATGCTCTCCCGCTGCCGCTTGGGCCGCTACTCCCAACTCGAAGTCAACCGCGGCCTACCCGCGACGCTGCTCCTCAAGTGGTTCCGCCAAGAAGGCGCCTCCTGGTTCCTCGACGACCGCATTCGCAGCATGGTAACCTTCTCGCCACTCAACCTGACCCAGCCCTGGTCAGCCATGCCCACTTGGGATCTCGTCTTCCTTCGCAACGTCATGATCTATTTCGACAACGAAGCAAAAAAACAAATCCTCGGCCGCGTCAGCCGCCTCATCTCTCGTGACGGCTACCTCTTACTTGGCGGCGCCGAAACAACACTAGGTCTCGATGACTCTTTCCAGCGCATCGAGTCACTCAAAGGCGGCTTCTATCAACGCAAGCCCGAATGAAAGCGATTTTCATGAGTGCCCCCAATACCAACAACCCGCAGCAAATCGTCATCGAAGCCTTCACCACGGCAACGATCACCACGCTTCAAGAGCTAATCGGCAAAGAAACATACTTTGAACAATGCCAGCTCAACCGCGAAGCGGAAGCAAACGAACCGATCGTCGTCGCCGTCATTGATCTACTGCGCGAAAACCCTGGCTACATGTTTCTAGTGCTCTCTCCGGATACAGCATCGCAACTAGCCGCCCGATACCTCCCGGCTGGCTCAACCTTGACGACCGAAATCATCGATGACGTCGCAGGCGAATTCGCCAACGTGATTGCTGGCCAAGCGAAAACAATCCTCAAAGGCACAACCCACCACTTCCAAATCTCAACCCCTCTCGTGAATCGAGCCAAAGTGCTGGAACTCTCCCTCGCCAACTCGATGCTCCTCACGCTCCTGGCGCCTGACCTAGGTCAAATTCGGCTCGCGATCAAACCACCAAGCGGCGCAGAGATCACGTCGCGACAATGATCCCTCGCAGACTTCCTTTGACCTCAATTGCCGCGCCTGAGCGAGGCAGTCTAATAGCATCGCCTAAAACAATTTACGCTTCTTGGAATTATTCGCGCTAAACCGACTCGAATCCGAAAACGGATCCGCCGCGTTCACGGTGACAGACCCATTGCCGTCCCAGTCGAGAGCCGGGTTGTAAACCGCTAGCGCCCTCCGGAATCCCACCGTATCCGTGCCATCCACATCGCCATCTCCATCGCTATCGCCAAACATCCGGAAGAATCGATCCGCATAAGCCGCCCCATATTGATGGTTCCCCGCCAGCGTCTTGCCATCCGATTGATGCACTTTCAGCGGATCGATCGTGAGCCGGTAATTGCCATCTGCAAGCGAGTTGCCTTTGATCGTCGCCGCAGCCCCGTCGGCGCGCTTAACAACTCCATCGTAGGTCACTCCATTCGTCCCGCTTCCGACGCCAAACGTAATAACGAATGTGTTCCCTGGTCCTAGGGTGTAGTTGAGCGGCACGGCCGAAGCGCCAAAGTTCGCCGAAATGCCAAAGAGGTCCTTACTCTCAAGAATAAAAGCTCCGGCATCCAGCGTCACAGCACTGCTAAAGGCCACCGTAACCGACACAATCTGCGATCGCTGTGGCAAACTCGTGGGACTCGCCAATGGAAACGCGACGCCACTATTCAGCGTCACGCCGACTAATGTCGGCGCAGCCAAATCGTCATTTAAAATATCCACATCGGTTTCAGGATAATAAGGCAAATACGCCCCATTTGAAGCATTGGACAAGATCACTTCAAAATCTTCATCCGATTCAAACTCCGTGTCGCCCTTCACTTGCAGCGTGATGATTTTGCTTTGTTCCCCAGGCGCAAAAGTAATAACGCCCGAGGCAGCCACATAGTCCTGCCCCGCGATGGCCGAACCATCATTCGTGGCGTAGTTAATCGTAATCGGCAGGTCGCTTGGATTAGACAAAGCAACTGTGACCGCCGCCGAAGTCAGTCCCGAGTTCCCTTCTTGTACTCCTCCACCGGTGATGGAAACGAGAGCCCGGTCATCATTCAGAATCGTCACAATCGCCAGATCATCGGCAATGGTGGCATGGGTCGCATTGGACAAGATCGCCCGAATCGTTTCGTCCGTTTCGACTCGCAAATCGCCAACCACGGAGATTTCGAAACTCTTGACCGTCTCGCCAGGCAAAAATGTCAACGTCCCTAAAGTATCGATGTAGTCCTTGATATTCGAGGTCGAAGTCGCAGTGCCATTCTCGGTGCGAAAATCAACCGTCACCGTCCGACCGCTGGCCGCCGAAAGCGCGACATAGACTACGTACGTCCCCACATTGTAGTCCATCTCGGGCGCACCAAAGTCACTCACCGATATCGAAGGCAAGGCATCATCATTCTGAATTGTTCCCAATCCCTGCGCGTCGCCAAGAGTGGCCCCCGTGGGATTCGTCAAATTAACAACAAAAGTCTCGTCAACCTCATTCTTCGCATCCCCATTCGCCAGCACCGTAACCGTCTTGCTCAAATCGCCAGCGGCAAAAGTGAGCGTCCCGCTCGCCGCTTGATAGTCGCCATCGCTGATCAGCGCCGTTCCATCGGCAGTTGCATATTGAACCGTGGTCGTTTGACTACTTGGAGATGACAGCACAACCGTAAAGGTATAGCTCGTCGTCCCCGAGTTCCCCTCCACATGCGTCACATCGTTGACAGAAAAGACAGTCGAGTCGTCATTGCGAATCGTACCAATGGCCTGGTTATCAACAAGAAAAGCGCCGGTGGCGCTCGCAAGATTAACGAGAAAGGTCTCATCTGGCTCGACCACGCTGTCGCCATTGACCAAAACCGTAAGCGTCTTGTTCAACTCGCCTGCGGCAAAAGTGACAGTCCCCGACCCGCTCTGATAGTCGCCATTGGCGGTCGTCGCCGTGCCATTCGCAGTCGCATAGTTGACGCTCACACTCCGCCCACTCACCGCCGACAAGCTCACCGTAAACACAAATGAAGTCGTCCCCGACAACCCCTCGTGGAGGATCACATCCCCAATGCTCATCGTCGGCGCTTCGTCATCGTCTTCAATCGAAGCCAAACCCTGCGCATCGGAAATAAATCCATTGACGGGATTGGTCAAATTGACAAGCAAACTCTCGGTCAATTCATTGAGAATATCGTTCGTCGTCGAAATCGAAATCGTCTGAACCGTTACCCCCGGCAAAAACGTCACGACCCCCGACTTAGCCGTGTAGTCAGGCGCAGTTGCCGTTCCATCCGCCGTTGCGTAATTGAGCGTGATCGTCTGAGCGCTCGTATTCGAAAGTGACACGGTGAATACCGCCGCATCCCCCTCGAAGATCGAAACATCATCGATGCTTATCGAAGGGACATTGTCGTCATTGATGATCGTGCCCAATCCTTGGGAATCGGTAACCATCGCGTTGACAGCGCCCACAATATTCACAAAAAACGTTTCATTACTCTCAAAAGTCGTATCGCCGCGAACCTGAATGCTGATCGTCTTGCTCGTTTCACCCGGCGCAAAACTAAACGTCCCATTGGCCGCTACATAGTCAAGCGCCACCGCCGAACCGTCCGCCGTCTCCCATTGCACTCCAACTGACTGCCCGCTCGGCGCCGACAAATTCACTTGAAAACTAAAAATCGTATAGGGGCTACTACCGGAATTGCCTTCATTGGCCGATACGTCGCCAATCGTCAGATTGGGCGCCGCATCGTCATCGGTGATCGTAGCTAGCCCCTGATTATCGAGCAAAACCGCGTTGTTAACCCCACTCAAATTGACAAAAAACTGTTCGTCAAATTCATCGAGCTGATCGGGATGGATCGCAACCGTAATCGTTCGAGACTTCACGCCCGGATTGAAAATCAGCCTTCCCGATCCAGCAGTAAAGTCCGCCCCCGCAACGGCCGTTCCATTCGCCGTCGCCCAATCAACCGCGATATCCGCCGCGCGTGGATAGTCGAGCGATACCGTAAAAGTCGCGTTCGTCGCTCCGCCCGTTCCTTCCGTGAACACCGGGTCGCTAATCGACATCCGCGGAGTTTGCCCCAGCGCAAACAATTGTCCCATCTGTATGCCATACATCGCCCCATCCACGCCAATGACCGTCATCGTGTAGGGTTGGCCAATCCCGCTAGTTAAAGTCAACGGCTCGATCAGCGTATTGGTTGGCAAGTGCCAGCGATAAAACTTCCCATCAGAGCTGTTGACGATCACACTATTCGTCGCCGGATCGACAGCCCCATAGTTGATACACCATTCGCGAAAAGCCGTTGGCACCGTGGGATAATCCCAGTCCGGCGTAGGACCAACTTTGTAAAGCACGCGCTTCATCACCGTCGTCGTGTTGTCGTGATACTCAAGCTCCGTATCATTCGGATCAAGAATCGCGATCGCGTTCGAGCCATCGCCTCCATCATTCCCGCCGCCCGAAAAATAGTAATTGTTGTACTTCGTGAAAATCAAGTAAGGCGACGAACCCGTGTACTGCGTTCCCAACAGCGACGCCGGCACAATCGACGGAGTCGTATCCCACCCAAAGCCGCCCGGGGTGTACTTCGTCTGCAAATCCCCAGAAAACTGCAACATCCAACCGCGCGAACCATTATACGGATTGCCAAACACCCCCAGAAAAACACGTCCATCCGGCGCCACCATCGGCGAAGAACTACTCTGGTTCAATATCGCCGCATTCCCTCCGCGCGGATCCTTCAGCACCCCCGAGTTGTATTGCGTCGCCAAGGTCGTGGTGTTAAGCCCCACCAATCGCCCACGATAAACCCAGTCACCCGCTTGCTTCACCACAATGTAAAGCGTCTGTCCATCATTACTAATCGCAGGCGCACTATTCTGCTGCACCGAGCCAATATTGGCGTCCCCGCCCGAAGCCGTAAATGCCGAAACCCAATTCCCCGCCGCCGTGGTGATCGTTCCGCTAGCCGAAATGCGCGCAATGCCGCTCACCAGATTCGTCGGTGTGGCCCCGGTCACTCGAAATCCGAAAAAGATATTCCCCTGGTCATCGGCCGTGAGCGGAGTCTCGATGAAAACGTTATTGTCGTATGCCGACTTGTTGGCAGTATAGTTGGCCATGCTGTCGAAGAACGCCAGCTGAGTCACCGTCCCCGATGCCGAATCGGGATTATCGCGGTAATAAATCGTCCCCCCTTCGCCTGCGAAGTAAACACGGTTCGTCGCGACCGCGAAAACCGGCTGATTCTGCGGATACCAGCTATAGGAAGGCGGCACATAAGGCGTCGTCACATCCCACAGCAGCGAGCCATCATTGCCATTGCGGGCGACAATATGGTAGTCCGGCGTATTCGCACTCTGCGTATTGCCAGTCTTATAGGATAGATGACCGTATTGTTGAGCGTGACCAGCGGCCCCCCATAGTGAGCCGCCCGCGAAGTCGGAAAATTATCAACCGGCGTCGACCAATGCACCGCTTCCAGCGCCTGCGAAGCAACCGTCGAAATCGAGGTATGTTGCGAGTTACCAGCAAAACTCGACCAAGCAGTCGCATCAAGCGCGTACCGCGGTTCCAGTGATTCAAACCAGAGGCGCAATGACCGGCGCGGTCGCTTCCGTCGCGAAGTGACTTTCATCGTTCACCGTTTTTGTATGGAGAGATGGCGTACCGAGATGTGACGGCAGAATAGGAATCTTAGTCCCCGTCGGAGGGGGATTCTAGCAATTGGCACTCAACTTACAGCCGTATTCGTCTGAAAGCCCGTGATGCACCTCTAAACCCGATTCCGCCCCACTCTGTGTTTGCTCAGTAGTACTATTGTGGGAGCTGCGTATCGCCGGGTACGCACGCAACAAGCGCGGAATGCGTCCTGACATGGCTCGAAAATCGCTCGACTAAGAGTAACCGCCCGCGATTAAACCGGGTCGCCCGTAACCCACTTCAGTCATCCGAAGAAAAAATTCACAGTTGCCGGCTCCATCTTGGCCCCGCCGAGGTTTTTCATTTCTTGAGAAACGAAAGTAAGTCGGCGTTGATCTGGTCTTTGAGCGTTGTACACATCCCATGCGATGCGCCAGGATAAATCTTTAATTCCGCGCCTGCAACTAACTGGGCGGAGAGTTTCGCCGAAGCGTCGATCGGAACGATTTGATCATCGTCGCCGTGCATGACCAGCGTTGGAACATCGAACTTTTTCAAATCCTCGGCAAAGTCCGTTTCCGAAAAAGCCTTAATGCAGTCCATCACTCCCTTCAACCCCGCCATCATTCCTTGCATCCAAAAGGCTTCCTTCACGCCCTGCGACACCTTCGAACCACTCCGATTCGCCCCATAAAACGGCTCAGTCAAGTCCTTAAGAAACTGCGAGCGGTCTTTTTGCACGCCAGCGCGAATCTCATCAAATTTCTCGATCGGCAACCCGCCAGGATTCATCGCGGTCTTAAGCATGATTGGCGGCACAGCCCCAATCAGCACCGCCTTGGCGACGCGCTTCGTTCCATGCCGGCCAATATATCTCGCCACTTCGCCACCACCCGTCGAATGACCAATCAGCACCACTTGTTGCAAATCAAGCAGATTGATCAACTCCGCTAAATCATCGGCATAGGTATTCATCTCATTGCCGCCATAAGGCTGACTCGACCGCCCGTGCCCGCGCCGGTCATGAGCAATGCAGCGAAATCCATGCTCCGCCAAAAAGAGCATCTGATCTTCCCAAGCATCCGCCGAAAGCGGCCAACCATGACTAAACACGACAGGCTGTCCAACGCCCCAGTCTTTGTAGTAAATCTCAGTTCCGTCAGGCGTTGTGAATGTAGGCATTTGCGTACTCCTTGCGCTGCATTTCGAAGGCAATCATCTTCGCAAGGCCGACGATGCAAATGCTATGCCCCAAGGGAGCGGGCAATGAAGGAGCGGGGCATTGAGCGGCGCCGTATGCGCGATTGAGCGTTAGGGGAATCCTGGGCTATCGTGATTGCTGACTCGGGCTGCTTGCCCACATTTCTTTGATCACCAATCTCGGGAACACCACCGCATCTCGCGCATACCGCTTCACAAGCCGCTTCGGCTCCGAACACATCCGATGCGCCCATTCGAGTCCTAGCGACTGAATCCACTTCGGCGCCCGCTTCTTTTCGCCCGCCAAAAAATCAATCGTCGCCCCAACACACAATGCCGCTTTCGCAGATATCTCTCTCCGATGCCGATGTACCCAAAGTTCCTGCTTCGGCGCTCCAAGTCCCACGATCAATAGATCCGGCGCCGACTCCCGAATCAGCATCAAGATTCGCTCATTCTCCTTCTCATCCTTCTCAAACCCCAGCGGCGGGCTATAGCACCCTACCACTTCGACCTGCTCATAGCGCTCATGCATCTTTTTCGCCGCCCGCTGCCCAACCCCCGGCGCAGCTCCCAGCAAGAACACCTTGAGCGGCCCCTTCTCTTTTGCAGCAGCCAAAATCGCCGGCGTCAAATCCGACCCCGGCACCCGAGGCGGAATCACCCCTCGTAGCCAACTCGCCGCCCACTGCACAGGCCAGCCATCGACCAAAATCAAACTCGCATCCGCATAAGCCAAACGAAGATCTGCATTCTCTTCCAGGATCACCGCATGATCGACATTAGGAGTGACCACAAAGTGACACGTGCTAGTCGGCTCAGCAACCCATTCATAAACCCGCCCAACCGCCTGAGGCATCGTCAGGCAGTCAATCCGCACACCAAATAATTGAATCGAAGCATCCATGAAACTAATACGCCCCTCGGCATGTCAAAACCGTGTAAGGAGTCAGCGCGAGAAGCTTGAGATCAACCCAAAAGCTCTGATTTCGTACGTACCACAAATCCATCCGAATCCAGTCTTCAAATCCAACTTCACTCCGCCCACTCACTTGCCAAAGGCAAGTCAGCCCCGGCTTCACAGCGAGCCGACGACGATGCCACATCTCATATTGCTTCACTTCCTTGAGCACCGGCGGCCTCGGCCCCACGAGAGACATATGCCCCAGCAGCACATTTAGCAGCTGTGGCGCCTCATCAATGCTCGTCCGCCGCAGCCATCGTCCAATCTTGGTAATACGCGGATCAGTCTTGTTCTTAAAAATCGGCCCCGACGAATGTTCATTGGCAACCATGTGCTGAATCCGATCCGCATCGAGCCGCATCGTGCGAAACTTGATCATCGGAAAATGCTTACCGCGATACCCAATCCGATTCTGCACAAAGAATGGCCGCCCCTTGGTGGTAACCAAGAGCACGAGCGTCACCGCGATGAGCAGCGGCGAGAAAATAGCCAGTGCGATCGCGGCGCCAACAAAATCAATTACCCTTTTGGTAATCACGTAAACAGGATGATGATTCCCGGCCGCCTCGACAATCGCGATATTCGCATCGAGCCCCATTCGCGCCAAAGAAGGCGACGAATTCCGAGCCGCCTGTCGACGGACTTCTGGTAGTACATTCGATCGGTGCATAGTGGTAGCGCAGATAGCGGAACGAACCTGTCAATATGTCAACTCTAGGTCACAAGCGTCTCATCCGCTTCAATTTGGCGCACCTAGACGCCAAGAGCCTACGGCGAGCCAACCGTCACAATCCGCACAAAGCGAATCTCCCTTTCTGCACGGCCAAGAGAGCAGAATGGATGTGACGACCTATCTTTTAATAAGGAATACCGCGCAACTACGATCAAAGATCAATGGAAATTATCCTCCTCATCGCCTCGCTCGCCGCTCTTTTTTGGGCGATCGTCTTCCTACGCTATGCCGGACTCTGGGGCGCCGTCGTCGCCGTGCTGCCAATCGGCACGGTCCTTGGCTATGAATTCTTCAACACCGCCGATGTGATCACCCTCGACCGCCTCCTACTCGGCGCTTGCGTCGCCCTTGCCGCCATCGGCCGTTGGTGGGGCGTCTGGCGCGGCAAGCCATGGAACACATCCGACTTGCTTATGGCCTGCTTCTTCGGCGTGATCCTTCTCGGCACGCTAACCACCGACTTCCGCGCCAACAACAACGCCGGCCTCGCACGGCTCCTCTTCTTCTATTTCCTCCCTAGTTTCATGTACATCCTCGCCCGGCAACTCGACATCACACCTGCCCGGCTAAAGGGTATGTTCGCCGTCATGGCGATTCTCGGACTCTATCTCTCTTTCACGTCCGTCGCGGAAAAGTATGGCCTCGATTGGGCCATCTATCCCAAGTACATTCTTACTAGCCAAAATCAAGAATTCCTCGGTCGCGGGCGCGGCCCGCTCCTCAACCCCTCCGCCAACGGTGTTCTCCTCACGCTCGGCCTCAGTTGCTGGCTCATGTTCTTTGGTTACTTCCAGCGCTTCGGCAAACTCCTCGTCACAAGTATCATTCCCATCTTTCTCGCCGGCATCTATTGCACGATGACCCGCTGCGTCTGGATGGGCGGCGCCGCCGCACTCGGCGGCATCACGCTTATCACGATGCCCAAGCGCCTGCGAGTTCCCCTCTTCGCCGTCATGCTAATCGGCGGCATCCTCGTCGTCGGCCTCAATTACGAAAAACTCCAAAGCTTCAAGCGTGATAAGAATGTCAGTGAAGCGGGCATGCGCGAATCAGCGGAGCTGCGCCCGATCTTGGCGTACGTCGCTTGGCAAATGTTCCTTGACCATCCCATCGCCGGCGTCGGCACCGGCCAATACAAAAACGAAGCCAAATACTACCTCCAAGATCGCAGTGTCGATCTCCAGCTAGAAAAGGTGCGGCCTTACGTCCAGCACAACATCTTCCTCTCGCTCCTCACGGAAAACGGGCTACTTGGCCTCATTCCCTTCCTGGGACTTCTCTGCATCTGGTCCCGCGACTCCTGGCGACTCTGGAATCGAAAAGAAGCCCCACTCCCTACCCGCCAAATGGGCCTCGTCTTCCTCGGCATGCTCGCGGGCTTTATCGCCAACGGCATGTTCCAAGACGTGCTGATCATGCAAATGATGAACGCCTATTTCTTCTTCCTCGGCGGCTGCGTGCGAAACTTGGCAGCCGAAAAAGTCATCGCGTATGAACCGTGGCGCGGCAGCCAACCACTTGTCTCCGCAAATTACGTGAAAGCCCAGACGTAATTCGGCTGCTTCGCGAGCCGACACATCGCTACTTGCGCTGGACCGTAGTCGCTTCGTAGTTATGGCGGAACTGCCATATCGCTTCCAACAGCTCGGCATCAGTTGCATCCCATAGCCCGCGACCATGAATGTCCGCGCACAACTCTCCCACTGCCGATACCAATTGGCCAATTCGCATTTCAGGAATGGCTTCCGATAACTCATGAAACGCGGCAAAGAGATCGCGTTTCGATTCGGTTTCATTCATAATCGGTCTCCTACTCGCGGCGAACCCGCCCGACTCTTGCGATAATGCCCAATCACGATGATCGGGACTGTCTGACCATGAGTCATTTTTGCAATCCGGGTTGCGCGAGTGACGCCATCAATGATCTCCAAAATCCCTTCGGGGTCTTCGTAGACGAAGATTGGCGGCATTCCATCTCCCGACGCTCCATACCGCCGGATCTGCTGATGCAGTTTCCATTGATCCGCGCCACCGGCTCGACTTGGCGGCAACCGCAGATCTTTTGGGTCAACTTCCCGGATGACTTGATCCATCACCGCAGAATACTCATCGCAAACGCGAGCAACAAGATACATTCCCCCCTCTTCGTTTCCATTGCTTTCTTCTGTTCAATACTCCTAGCCCGAATTCTACGAATTCACCCGTAACCTCACACTCAAAGCAAGCTCGATATGCAAACCCTCTCCCCACCTGAAATCATCAACCGCCTCCTCACCGGCTACTGGACCACACAAATGGTCTACGTCGCCGCCAAACTCAAACTCGCCGACCTACTCGCCGCCAGCCCTCGCACCGCCGAAGAACTCGCAAAGTCAACCGAAACCGACCCACCCTCCCTCTATCGACTCCTCCGCGCCCTGGCCAGCATCGGCATCTTCGCTGAAGACGACCAGCGTCGCTTCACTCTAACGCCTCTCGCCGAGTGTATCCGGAGTGAACTCCCTGGTTCGCAACATGCCCTCGCGGTGATGAGTGGCGAAGAGCACTACAAAGCCTGGGGCGAACTTCTCTACAGCGTGCAAACCGGCAAGATCGCCTTCGA
Organism: Pirellulaceae bacterium; assembly: GCA_046595915.1. Taxonomy (GTDB): domain Bacteria; phylum Planctomycetota; class Planctomycetia; order Pirellulales; family Pirellulaceae; genus JBKJSI01. The sequence continues at coordinate 3,240 of JBKJSI010000403.1, read as the reverse complement.
CAAACTCTACGGTATGCCCGTCTTCGATTACCTGTCGCAAAACGTTGAGCAAGCCAAAAACTTCGACGCCGCCATGGTCGGCATCCACGGGCGCGAGTCCGAAGCCATGACCGATGCCTACGACCTCAGCGGCATCAAAGTCCTCGCCGATATCGGCGGCGGCAACGGCAGCCTGCTCACCGCCGTCTTGAAAAAGAACCCACACCTTCGCGGATTGCTCTACGATCTCCCGGGCGTCACCGAACGAGCCAAGGCCGCGCTAGAAGCCGCTGGCGTTTCGCACCGAGTCGAAATCCTCGGCGGCAGTTTCTTCGAAAGCATTCCCAGCGGCGCCGACGCTTACCTGATGCGCCATATCATCCACGATTGGGACGATGAAAAAGCCACGCTCATTCTGAAGAACATCCACAAAGAAATAGCGCCCGATGGGAAACTGTTGCTCATCGAAGGCGTTATCCCACCTGGCAACGAACCGAATTTCGGCAAACTCTTAGACCTGACGATGCTAACCATCCCCGGCGGCAAAGAACGAACAGAGGCAGAATACCGCACACTATTCGCAGCAGGCGGTTTTCGACTAACACGGATCGTCCCGACGACGGCGGAGGTGAGTGTGATTGAGGGGAAAAAAGTCTAATCACATTGGCTCGCGCCTGCGGCGTCCTCTGTAGTCAATTACAGAGGACCCATCGAAGGTCACGATTAAAAAATCACCCGACCGCGCCGATCAGCTAATTTTTCTGGCTGATGCTCCATCGCCTGATAAACGGGGCAGTATCCGGTAAGCCCTCGAAACGCCAGGCCCATGCCGAGCGTGAGGAACACCGGCGAACCTCGCAGTAGGCCAGCGGCAGCGAGGATGCCGCCGCCAAACATCGAGATCATTCGCTCATTCTCCCCCACATTCTGAGGCAGGTCTCCGCATAGGGAGGAGCAGTTCTCGCTCACACTATTCTCTTTACTTTGCATTTTCGTATCCATAACAAGTCTCTCCTCTGCGGGATGGGTAGGTTAACTTCAATTCAGAACTACTAGCGCGGTGGGCGCTTAAGGTCAATGGTCGAGTCGTCGGCCTTTGGATTTCTGGTCCGATTCCACGCATCTTCAACCGCCGGACGAGCATCTTCCCAATCGAGATCCGCTCGGTCAGGGCGCGTTTCCCAATCGGTCGCCAGATCACTCTCAACGTCTACAAAATTTCGGTCGCGGAAGTGCGAAGAGGATTCCCAGCCATATTCGTAGGCGGGTCGGTAGTAGTCATACTCTTTGCCTGCCTCGGCATAAGGGCGATTCTTGTAATTGGCTCGCCAGTATGCATCTTCGGCGGTCGGGTCAAAATACTCTTCAGTTGCCTTGCCCGCGTAACCGCCAGCAATCGCACCGATCGTTGCGCCTGCGACCGCTCCAATCGGGCCAGCAACCGCGCCGGCTGCCGCGCCCGCAGCCGCGCCGCCAAGTGCTGCGCCAACCCCGGTTCCAATCGGGTGAGAACCTGGCTCTTCGGTGATCGGATCGGGATTGTCGTCGCGACGTTTAGTTGGCTTGGCCATGAGGGCATCTCCAATGCGAAATGGTTGAGACAGGGGAACGACCACTTCTTCGCAATCCTCATGCCGAGTGGTTTCTCCGCCTGGAACAAGCGATTTGCGATCCAAATGTGGACACATTGGCGTTCGCGTGACACTCTGGTCGCCAACGGCGGCAGTTAGTCCATCTTCCCAAGGCATGTAGCTCGACCAATTAGAGGCCATGCCGCTCACGCTTGAAAAACAGAAGTCTGGCGCGGCAATTGCAATCCGTATAGCGACTGAAATGGTCCATACCACAATTGCCACAAAGTTGGAGAGCTCCTGCAATGTCACTCGATACCCTTGCCGATGCCTTTTACGATGAACTTTGCGATATTTACCACGCCGAAAAGCAACTACTCAAGGCTCTACCCAAGATGGCGAAGAAGGCGAACTCGCCGAAGCTAGCAAAAGCTTTCGAAACGCACCTCGCCGAGACGGAAAGCCAAGTCGAGCGCGTGGAAGCCGCGTTTGAAGAGACCGGCAAAGCGCCCAAAGCGAAGAAATGCGAAGCGATGGCTGGCTTGATCGAAGAAGCCAGTTCCATGATGGAAGAAGAAGCCGATCCCGAGGTGATGGATGCAATCCTTATTGCCTGCGCTCAAAAGGTCGAGCATTACGAGATCGCCACCTACGGCACGCTTTGCACTTGGGCTGAGCAGCTCGGCTACCGCAAAGCCAAAGCCGCCCTGGGCAAAAACATGGGCGAAGAAGAATCCGCCGACAAAAAACTCACCACGATCAGTAAAACGGCTAATCGTTTGGCCAACGTGTAGTCGCTGAACATTTAGTTGAAGGAACGAAGCGCATTTCGCGCCGTTTTCAAAGTTGTAGTTGTGTTACCCCTCTTCCCGACAAGGATTGATCCCATGCCCGACGTTTCGAAGAATGTCAAAGGCGCGATCGACAAAACCGCAGCCGCCGCAAAAAACGCGACCGAAAAGGCCGCCGAAGCCGCTGGCGCCGCAGCCAAAAAGACTGGCGAAGCCGTTAAGAGTGCGGGCCAGAAAATCAAGGATGCAGGCAAGTAGGCAGTTTCAATCCGCCTGATTACCTTATCGATCGCGCACCGTTGCCATTGCTTTTCTATGAAGCAATGGCAACGGTGTCTTTTTTTGAAATCAGCGTTGAGAGTCCCGCAAGCTTCCCGCCGCGAGCGCGATAGCTAGTGTCGCGTAAACGCCCAAAAGGGAGTATTGAGAGAGCCGCTTTTCGAACCCAGGCGTTAAACGATTAGGAACGACATAATAATCCGTGATATACGCGATCGCGGAAGTCACAGCCCCCGCTGCCAGTGCGCCGGGTAGTGTTTTCCCCAAGGGGCTTCGAGCGAATAGCAATTGATGAACCCCCGCCCACCCGACCACCGCCGCAGTATTGAGCAAACTCCCCGTGAGCGTGTACTTGATCGACGCATTCTCTTGCATCGCCGAGCGATCGCCCCACAAGATATGACTCACCGCATTGAGCGGCGCCAACGCGTTTCCATCCTCGAGTTCGCCAAACGCATTGACCGCCAGCGTCGTCGCCGCACTCGCGACAAGCCCGTTTTGAATGGTGCTCTCAACGAATTGTTCCAGGTTACTCTCCTTGGCATCCATCGCAGTTTCTCTTCGATTAGTGAATGAAAGTTAGCACCACCCGCCTATCACGCAATCGATGTGCCACCCGG
>JBKJSI010000068.1:0-3021 GCA_046595915.1 Pirellulaceae bacterium | reverse complement strand
CAAATGTGTGGGAGTCCGAAGACGGACCGTCGTGGAAATCACTCTGCGGCCGCGCCTATTACTGGGACCATGCAATGACCTGGATCGACGATCACCGCTTCGCCGTCGGCGGCATCGGTGAGGATGACAACGAAATGATCGACGGTGTGCGAATATTCGATCTCGGATCTTCAACATCGCGATCCGATTCACACGACAAAGTCGTTCCCGAAGTCATCGCTTTCGCCGGCCCCAAAGGCGCATTTTTTAGCGATAGCAAACACCTCTTTTCTTCCGACCAAAGCGGCCTTTCTCGCTGGGACATCAGGGACGGCCATCGCAGTGGCCATTTTAGGGGCTTTACACCATCCCATCACCACCAAGGCGCCAGCGAACTCGCACAAATAGTTGACGGCTCGTTAGTTCGATGGCGACTAACCGAGTAACACCAATTGACGTACTCACCTATAGGTGCGGCGACGTCGCAAGAAGTCATTCAAGATAAGTGGCGCAACTCAACTCACCCACTGGTGAACAAAAACAAAATACCGCCCCAACAGACACTTGTAGATCCGAATCTCATACCCCTGCGCACCCGTGTTGCCATCGCTGTAATAAAACTGCAAATGAGCCGCCGGCTCTTCTTTGAACGTCTCCCGACTAAATCCAATCACCCCATCGTCTGGTTGGATTTTCAATTGCCTCTCGGCCGAAATCGCGAGGAGCCCCTTCGCCTTCAAGCGGCTCTCATCAATGCCAGCCAAATTCTCAAGATAAAGTCGCTTCTTCTTTTGGACGAATGCCGCATCGTACAGCGGCTCAAGTCCCCGCCCAGTCCAAACCCGCCGCCCCGATAGCAGCGAATCCACCGCATAAGCTGCCGCATCCGCTTCGTCCTGAGGCGTAATCTTCGCTGGCAACGGCACGAGAAGCAGGGCAAGCAAACAGAATAGCACGATTGCAATGCTCGCTAATCGGCGTTTCGACCACGGCTTGCTTTGGCGAATTCGTTTTATTGCTGGCCTACGTTATCAAAAGATTTAAGGTCTCCACACTTCCACTTTCAGTCGAGCGTTACCGTATTTCGCTTGTAGCTGATGGACAGATCATGTCCGGCGAGCAACGACGTCCCCAAAAGCGGCTTCGCTCCATCGTTGGCGACGACTTGTGTTCGATACTCCTTGCCAAAGCAACTTAAGAAACAGGTAAATGTCGGCAATTCAACTTGTTGGCCGTCCGCCAATGTTGCTGGAGTCGATGAGTACTCCTTGAGTCCCAGGCGCTCGATTTCTTGTCTTGGCAACACTAACCCGCCGTTGAACGCGGTGTCGACCCATACCACCGCCGTCGTTTTCGCACCCTGACGTGAGCCGGCAATCTGAACCTCAACTAGCGCTCGAAGCTTCGCATCCACATACCCATTCACAGTTGGAACGCTCCGAGGTGCAGAGCCGCGGCGTGACCGATTCGCAAAGTATGTGTTAAACGATCCGGGTAGGCGTCGATCGCTTTATTGACCGCGTCATCGAAAGTTTCACCCAGAAAATACTCGCCCGACTCCGGTTCGATGCAAACGAATTCATGGAGCGAATTGGCTTCGAGGTCAGTTCGAAGCTTTTCCTGATAAAGTGCTTTGGCTTTAGCCGCGACACTTTGAGACTCGGCGGATAACATCTTGGACGCTCCTCGGTCTTCTGCTACTTGCTACCCTCTTCTAACCGATCAACTTCAAGATTGAAGCTGGAAGTTGTGCCTTTCAGTTCTATCCATGCAACACTGAAACCGGCAAACCCATAAGTCCAAGCGCCGCCCGACCCTGCTCACTCGAAAGCGCCTCCCGCACCAGCGGAAACCCAAAATAAATCCTTAGTAAAGTATCCATCGCGCGACTTTGAATCTGATATTCATTGATCCAGCGAGAAAGCGTTTCTTCGGCAATCCCAAGATTCTCAGCCACCTCTTTCTGCGGAACACCAATTCGTCGAATCGCTTCGCGCATTTCTAATGGAGTCAAAAAGTGGTGCTGTCGTCGAAACGCATCGCGAATTTGATCGTCGACTTTCTCCGTGAAAATGCGCTCGCCGCATGCGGTGCAGACGGGAATCTCGATTTCGGGAATGACGAACGTATACAACTGGCCGTCATGTTTGAGTGTCGCTTCATATTGCGCAACGCGAGACAAATAAACTGCATCTTTAAAACAAGTGTGGCACCGCCAGGGAAACGGGCGAATGGAGGATGCAGGCGGCTTTTTCTCTTGGGATTTAGGGAGCATGGATATTCACCACCAGAATGGAAGATTCATCGAGACGAAACGGCGAGGAAAATTGCAATCGCGTTTCCACATAAACAGCTTTCCCATCAATGGTAAAGCGCAAGTCGTAGTGGAATTCATAAAGCACACTCCAACCCTCGCGACGTTCTCGCACCTCTTCAATGAGTCCGCCGTTGCATACGAATTCACCAATGAGTCGCGCAAGCTCTCGGCGCGATACGTTGTTCAACTCCGACTGAATCCAACGTCCGGCTTGTTCCGTGAGATCGAAGTTAATGAATCCTTCAAACCACCAATTGGCGGCAGCGTCGCGAAAGGCTGCAAGCCGTTCGGGGTCGGTCAAGGGAGCCAAACCGATTTCTCCGCTAGCATTTCCATCGAAAACACTCTTACCTTAACTTTAAGCAATAGTTGACGTATGTCAACTATTGCCATCACCCTGTGATGAATTGCAGATAGCTAACCTATTACCAGGAAGAAGGTTAAATACACTGCATACGCCGTTCAATAACTCCAGGACAGCCGCGTCATTTTTCGACCTTAGATGCGAGTCGCTCCCTCGTGATCTTCCCCCGCCGCCATAGAAACCACCCCACCGCCGCAGGAATCAACATCCAAGGCGACCTAAGAATTCTTCGACGCGTTGTGCGGCAGCGACGGCGTCAAGTCCAAAGCCATTTTGGCTAACAGGCCGCGTAGCCGCGACCCAGAATTCGTAGATCACCTGGGGGGCCAAGCAAAGTTCCCAGCCAGATGCAACAAATTGA